>JBAVIQ010000386.1:0-2535 GCA_049687035.1 Steroidobacteraceae bacterium | reverse complement strand
GTCCTGAGCCTCGAAGGCCAGGGAACCAACGCCCGCATACAGGTCGTGTTCGAGCGCCAGGGTACCAAGTGGCTGATGCTGGGGTATGCCAACCTAGAGACGCTCTGAGTCGCGCTAGAATGGCGCGCTGCCCCACAGGTCCAGAAGCTTGAAAATCATCATCCTCGGGGCCGGCCAGGTCGGCCGGACGGCCGCGTACCACCTGGCCCGCGAAGAGGCCAACGACGTCACCGTCGTCGACACCGACGAGGCGTTGCTGCGCGACCTGCAGGATCGCATCGACATCCGCACGGTGCAGGGCAACGCGGCGAGTCCGCGCACGCTCGAGACAGCCGGCGCGCGTAATGCCGACATGATCGTTGCACTTACCAACAGCGACGAGACCAACATGGTCGCGTGCCACGTGGCGTGGAACCTCTTCGGCACCAAGACCAAGATCGCCCGCATCCGCTCGCGTGACTACACCAGGCATCCGGGCCTGTTCGTGTCGACCGAATCCTCCGAGGCGCCGGCGGCGCTGCCGGGATTCGCGATCGACATGTACCTGAGTCCCGAGGAAGCGGTCACCGCGTACATCGAGCGGCTCATCCGGTATCCGGGCGCTTTGCAGGTCGTGGACTTCGCCGATGGCAAGGTCCGCCTCGTCGGTATCAAGGCGCACAAGGGCGGCGCGCTCGTGGGGCGCCCGATCCGCGAACTCAAGGGCCACATGCGCAACAGCGAAGCGCGCGTTGCCGCCATGTACCGCAAGGGCGAGAGCATCGAGCCCGAGGGCGACACCGTGATCGAGGATGGCGACGAGGTCTTCTTCGTCGCGGCAACGCAGGATATCCGCATCGTGATGAAGGAGATGCAGAAGCTCGAAGACCCGATCAAGCGAGTCGTGATTGCGGGCGGCGGCAACATCGGTTTCCGGCTCGCGCAGACTCTCGACGAAGAGAACCAGGTCAAGGTCATCGAGCGCGATTCGAAGCGCGCGCGCAAGATCTCCGAACAGCTGCGCAACTCGATCGTGCTGGTGGGCGACGCCGCCGACGAGGAACTGCTGGTCGAAGAAAACATCGACAGCGTCGACGTCTTCTGTGCGCTCACCAACTCCGAAGAAGCCAACATTCTCTCGGCCATGCTCGCGAAACGGCTCGGCGCGCGGCGCGTCATGGCGCTGATCAGCCGGCCCGCCTACGCCGACCTCACGGCGATGGGCGAAATCGACGTCGCGATCTCGCCGCAGACGGTCACGATCGGCTCGCTGCTGGCGTACGTGCGGCGCGGCGACGTCGTGCAGGTGCATTCGCTGCGGCAGGGCGCGGCGGAGGCGATGGAAACCATCGCGCACGGGCTGCGCGGCGGCAAGGTGGTTGGCCGCCCGATCGAGGACATCCGCCTGCCGGAAGGCGTGAAGATCGTGACGCTCGTGCGCGGCGAACAGGTGATCATGGCGCATCACGACACCGTGATCGAGAACGGCGACCACGTGATCCTGTTCCTGTCGGACAAGCGGCACGTGGAACAGGTCGAACGCCTGTTCCAGAGCTGAGCCGGGCCGTTAAGCGCAGTCGCCCCGATGCTTGCCGTCCTCAACGTCCTCGGGTCGATGCTGATGCTGTTCAGCGTCACTTACCTGATGCCGATCGTCACGTCGCTGATCTATTCCGACGGCCTCTTCGTCGACTTCGTCTATGCAGCGCTCGGCTGCCTGGCGGCCGGCGCCGGCCTGGTGCTCGCGACGAGGCAGCACCGGCGCGAACTGCGTTCGCGGGACGGTTTCCTGCTCGTTACGCTCGGCTGGATCCTCATGTCGGCCATCGCGACGGTGCCGCTGCTGATCGCGTTGCCGGGCCTCACCTTCACCGACGCGTTCTTCGAGACGATGTCGGGTCTCAGCACCACGGGCGCAACGGTGCTCACCGGCCTCGACACGATGGCACCCTCGCTCAACCTATGGCGCCACGCGCTGATCTGGTACGGCGGCATGGGCATCATCGTGCTGGTGGTGGCGATCCTGCCACTGCTCGGCGTCGGCGGCATGCAGCTCTACAAGGCCGAGACACCGGGACCGGTCAAGGACGAGAAGCTCACGCCGCGCATCACCCAGACCGCGCGGGCATTGTGGATCGTCTATTTCCTGATCACCGTCGCCTGCATCCTGTCGCTGCGGGTGGCCGGGATGGGCTGGTTTGACGCCATCTGCCACTCGTTCGCGGCACTGGGCCTCGGCGGCTTCTCCACTTACGACGCGAGCGTCGGCCACTTCGACTCGCCCGCGATCGAAGCCGTGCTGATCGTGTTCATGCTGATCTCCGCCATGAACTTCGCACGGCATTTCATCGCCTGGCAGCAGAAAAGCCTGCGCACCTACGCGACCGACGTCGAAGCGAAGTCGATGCTGGTTATCATCGGCATCAGCACGGTGGGCGTCGCGCTGTATATCTGGCTGCACGGCGTGTACCCGAGCTTCTGGACGGCGCTGCGCCACACGGCCTTCAACCTGGTATCGATCGCGACGGACTGCGGCTTCGCGAGCCAGGACTACTC
>JBAVIQ010000385.1:0-1886 GCA_049687035.1 Steroidobacteraceae bacterium | reverse complement strand
TCGCCGTGAATCGTGCGGTTCCTCCGCGCGATTCACGATGCGCGGTAGACCCCGGCGCGTGGCGCAGAAGGCCGCCTTCAAGCGCGGCGCAACACACTCGACCGGGGACCGACCGCACTCGCCCACTCGGGCGACCTCTCCCGTCAGGCGGGAGAGGCAGTCGAGCGACTACTGCTTCTTCAGCAGGTCACGAATCTCACCGAGCAGCACGACGTCCGGAGCCGGTGCCGGTGCCGCTGCCGGGGGCGGCGGAGCCTTCAGCTTGTTGATCGCCCGGATGGCCATGAAGATCACGGCAGCGATGATCACGAAGTCGAAGATGGTCTGCAGGAACACGCCGTACTTCACCAGGATCGGCGCGCCGGCCGGATCCATGCCGATGCTGTACGCCAGGTCCTTGAAGTTCACGCCACCGACGGCCTTGCCGATCATGGGCGTGATCACGTCACCGACCAGCGACGAGACGATCTTGCCGAACGCGCCGCCGATCACGACGCCGATCGCCATGTCGAGCACGTTGCCCTTCATGGCGAATTCCTTGAATTCCGAGAAGATGCTCATGTGTTGGCCACTCCGTTGTTACCTGGTAGATCAGATACACGGTATTGGATGGCACGGAAAAAGAAAAGCCGGACACGGGTCCGGCTTCATCTTACGCGCGGCGTCACGGTTCCGACTGAACCGATCGGGCCGCTGCAACTGCCAGATCGATCAGGCTGCGGCTGCCTTCTTCTTGCGCGGCGCGCGCGGCTTCTTGGCCGGCTCGTCGCCCGCCGTCGCGGCGGGAGCAGCGGCGGCCGTCTTCTTCTTGCGGGCCTTCGGCTTTTTCTCGCCCTCGTCCGCAGCCGGGGCTGCGACGGCCGGGGCAGCGCGATCGACCAGGGCCATCAGCGCCATTTCGGCGTTGTCGCCGGGGCGGTTGGCCATGTGCAGGATGCGGGTGTAGCCGCCCGGACGCGCCGCGAAGCGCGGGCCCAGCTCGGCAAACAACTTGGTCACGACTTCCGCGTCGCGCAGGCGCGAGAACGCGAGACGACGATTCGCGTCGCTGTCCTTCTTGCCGAGCGTGATGAGCGGCTCGACGAAACGGCGCAGTTCCTTGGCCTTCGGGACCGTCGTCTGGATGGTCTCGTGACGCAGCAGCGAAGCCGCCATGTTGCGCAGCATCGCCGAGCGGTGCGTTGCGTTGCGGCTCAGCTGCCGCCCGGTAAGTCCGTGTCGCATGTCTTGGTCTCTTTCCGACCAGCAGACTGATTGCTGGTCACTGTTCGCTACTTAGAGGACGTCGCGCTCGTCGTCGCGCTTCAGGCCCGAGGGCGGCCAGTTGTCGAGGCGCATGCCGAGCGAGAGGCCGTGGCTTTCCAGCACTTCCTTGATCTCGGTGAGCGACTTCTTGCCGAGGTTCGGCGTGCGCAGCAGCTCGACTTCGGTCTTCTGCACGAGGTCGCCGATGTAGTGGATGTTCTCCGCCTTGAGGCAGTTCGCACTGCGGACGGTGAGCTCCAGCTCGTCGACGGGACGCAGCAGCAGCGGGTCGAAGTGGTGGTCGGCCGGGCGCGACTTCTCTTCGTCCTGGCCCTGCAGGTCGACGAACACCGACAGCTGGTCCTTCAGGATCGAGCCGGCGCGGCGAATCGCTTCTTCAGCGTCGATCGTGCCGTTGGTCTCGATGTCGATGATCAGCTTGTCGAGGTCGGTGCGCTGTTCGACGCGCGCCGCTTCGACGTTGTAGGTGACCTTGCGGATCGGGCTGAACGACGCGTCGAGCAGCAGGCGGCCGATCGGGCGGCTGGCTTCTTCGAACGCGAGGCGCTGGAGGGCCGGGCGGTAGCCGCGGCCCTTCTCGACCTTGAGCGTCATGTTGAGTTCGCCGGCCTTGGTCAGGT
>JBAVIQ010000384.1:0-8846 GCA_049687035.1 Steroidobacteraceae bacterium | reverse complement strand
GGCCACGGTGATCTGCACGTGATCGATGAAATTGCGGTTCCACAAAGGCTCGATCAAGGTATTGGCGAAGCGGAACACCAATAAATTCTGCACCGTTTCCTTGCCGAGAAAATGATCGATGCGATAGATCGATTTCTCGTCGAAGACCTGCTGCAGCTCACGGTTGATCGTCTGCGCGCTCGAGAGGTCGCGCCCCAGCGGCTTCTCGACGATTACCCGGGCGTTCGCAGCGCAACCCGAACTGCCGAGCTTCGCCGCGACTGCGGCAAACAGGCTCGGTGGAATGGCCAGGTAGTGACAGGGACGCTTTGCACCGTCCAGCGCTCTGCGCAACGCCAAGAACGTGGTGTCGTCGCGGTAGTCGCCGTCGACGAGCTGCAACCTCGCTTCGAGACGCTGCAGCGCATCCGGGTCGGTGCCGTCGCCGTGTTGCGCCAGGCTTTCCCTCAGCCGGGTGATCAGTGCATCCCGCGTCACTCCGCCGCGCGCGACGCCGACTACGATCTCCGGCAAGCGTCCGCGCCGTTCGAGGTTGTCGAGTGCGGGCAGGATCTTCTTGAAGGCGAGGTCGCCCGTGATGCCGAACACGACCAATGCATCGGAGCTCTCGCCGTTCATGTCTTCAGCTACCCGGGGTTTCGTTCTGACCGTTCCGGCAACTGCAGGTGCTTCAACACCCGATTGAGGTTCTTGCGGATTTCGGTGAGCTGGCCCAGCGCAGCAAGCGTCCGCATGAAGTCCTTCATCGGCTGCAACGGATAGCCGCCGTAGTGGCCCGATGCGGGCACGTCGCTGGTCACCGTCGAGCGTCCCGCCAGCACGACGTCGTCCGCCAGCGTGAGGTGCGCCGAGACCACGCTGTTGCCGCCGGTCATGAAGCGCCGTCCGATGGTCGTCGACCCTGCCATCATGAAACCCGCTGTATAGAAGCCGTCCTCACCCAGGTCGCAGTTGTGCGCAATGTGACAGATGTTGTCGAGCTTCGTGCCAGAGCGGATATGGGTCGAAGACAGCGTCGCGCGATCGATCGCACAATTGCTGCCGATCTCGACTTCGTCGCCGATGCACACGTTACCCAGGTGCGAGAGCTTCTGCGGCCGCCGGCTCGCACCGACGGCGTAGCCGAAGCCGTCGCTGCCAATGCTGGTGTGGGGATGCACCTCGCAGTCTCGTCCAAGCTCGCATCCGGCGCCTACGAAAACGTGGGGATGCAGCAAGGTATTGGGACCGAGGCGCGCGTCGTTCTCGACGACGGCGTGCGAGCCGATGCAGCAGCCGTCACCGATGACGGCGTTGGCGCCGATCACGCAGTACGGTCCGAGGAACACGCCCGCGCCAATGGTGGCGGACGCGTGGACGATGGCCGTGGGGTGGCGCTCGCCCCATTGCGTGAAGCGCTCCCGTTTGCGATCGAAGTACTTGAGCAGTACCGCCATTCCCATCGACACGGTCCTGACCGAGAAGCAGCAGCCAAACGCAGTTTCCGTTGCGGCGAGCTGATCGGCGATGTCGCGCTGCACGACGAGGATGGCGGCCCCACGTTCGCGTGCGGTCGCGAGCTGCGCCCGGTCACTGACGAAGACGAGGCTGTCGGGACCCGCATCGCACGGCATGTGGCAGTGGGTGGCCGCCGCTTCCGTATTGCCATGCAGGTACGTGCAGACGTCCCCATGCCTGCCCTGGACCGTTTGTGCATTGAGCATGGGGATCCCTTCTTGTAATGACGACCGGTGCTCTGTGGCCCGGCCGGAGGCGGCCTCAGGCGGTGATGTTCGCCAGAGTGACGCGCGCCGTTACCTTGCCGTCGAAGTCGAGCCACTGGTGATTGGCGAAGTCGTACAACTTGCAGCGCTGCACGACGTCCATGTACGTGCGTCGGGTCAAGCGGTAGTCGCAGAGATCGGGGAACTTGTCGCGCAGCACCTGCTGCGCCTGCCGCAGCGTGAACATCGGAATGCCCGGGTTCAGGTGATGCGCGTTGTGCTCCATGATGTTGTGCATCAGGCGGTCCATGCCCCACGGGAATCGTACGCAGGCGGTGGACGTGAGATAAGCCCGGTTGCGCTGCCATTCCTGGCGGTTCAGGAACCAGGCGATGCCCGGGTTGGTGTGGTGCAGGTACACCACGAAGCCGATCACGCCGTTCCACAGCAGGAACGGCACGATGACAGCCAGCGTGAGGAGCAGCGCGATCGATTGCTCCGTCGCGGCAGCGGTGTATGCAACGACGCCGATCCACGCGGCGGCAAACACCGTCACGAGCAGGCTGTCGAGCTTGTACTTGCGGCGGCTCGAGCCGACTTCTCTCTTGCTGGCGAAGAACAGCTTCTTCCACCACATTTCGTACACGTAATACGCGCCCCAGCCGAGGCCCGACCGGTACAGCCGCTCGAGTGCGCGACGGTAACCGGGCAGCGCATCGAACTCCGCCTTGGAGAAGGGCGCCCAGACCTGGTCGCGGCCCTTGAGGTTATTGAAGCCGTGGTGCGCGGTGTTGTGTCCCATCTCCCACAGGCTGTACGCGGTCATCGACGGCAGGAACGCGATTCGCCCGCAGATGGCATTGAGTCGCGAGTTCGAGAAGAAGCTGCCATGGCAGGCGTCGTGGCCGACCAGAAAGAGCCGGACGATCGCAAACGTCACGACCAGCATGCCGAGCAGTTTCAGCAGCAGGCTGTCGGCCAGCAGGGCGATCGCGGTGCCAGCACCGAAGAAGGAAATGTCGAGCAGCAGCACCATGGCTGGCAGCAGGACCTGGGTCCTGGAGGTCTCGAAGGAACACAGCAGGGCTTTGCGGTTCCAGGTGCTTGGTTGAGTGCTCGCTTGCATGTCGTGGGGCGCCTCGTCGGTCCGTAGGGAGACAGTGCGGACGCGACAGCGTAGAGCAGCGCGCGGTCTGTGATTATACCCCAGCTGGGTCGGCGTGACTTGACGCGGCGCAATGCACGGTCCGAACGGTTCATGGACTGCGCGGCGGCTTCTTGTCCGTGACGAGACGGTTGTGGCGCCGCAGCACTTCCTGCAGACGCGCGTGATCGATCGCCACGAGGCGATTGCCGTCGATGCCCGTCATCGTGCGCGCCGCTACCAGCGCATTGATGATGGCTTCTTCCGTCGCGAGCACGGTCGCTTCGAACAGGCCATCGAGCCGGTCGTTCGGAACGAAGGCTGCCTGCTGCAGTCCTGCCGTCGCGGTGGCGGCAGCCGAGTTCGCCGTCGAGAACGCGAGGAAGATGTCACCCGAGCCGTTGCCAGCCGTGCCGCCGGTGCGCGCGATTCCCATCGCGGCGCGCCGCGCGATGCGCTTGAGTTGCGTCGGCAGCAGCGGTGCGTCGGTCGCGACGATGACGATGATCGAACCGAGTTCGTTCACCGGGCCGCTCTCCTTCGTGAATGGCGCGTCTTCGGGCCAGTCGCGTCCGATCGGGATGCCGGCCACCTGCAATTGCGAACGCCGGCCGAAGTTCGACTGCACCAGTACCCCGACGGTGTAATCCGCCACGCCGTGAACCCGCACGCGGCGCGAAGACGTGCCCGTACCACCCTTGAACTCGAACGTGTGCATACCCGTGCCACCGCCGACATTGCCTTCGGCAATGGCACCACCGTGCGCGCCATCCAGTGCGGCAAAGACGTGCTCGCGCTTGACGTGGAACCCGTTGAGGTCGTTGAGGTAGCCGTCCCAGGTCTCGGCCACCACGGGCAGGCCCCACAGTTGTTCCGTGCCGCCGTTCTGCAGCATCCACGCGATCACCGAATCGCGCACGACGCCGACGCTGTGAGTGTTCGTGATCAGGATCGGGGTGCCGACGATGCCGGATTCTTCGATCCAGATCGTGCCCGTCATCTCGCCGTTGCCGTTCCCGACCGCGTAGGCGCCGAAAACTCCGCTCAGGTCCCTGCGGCCGCGCGGCAGGACTGCAGTCACGCCCGTGCGCACGGGCCCTTTGCCGACGTCGAGCTTGCCCTCACTCGCAACCAGCGTCGTGTAACCGACTTCGACACCCGCGACGTCGGTGATCGCATTGAGCGGTCCGGGTGTGCCCGGGAACGGAATGCCGAGGTCGCGAGCTCGCGGTTCGGCGGCGGCAGCGGTGCCCATGCTGAGGATGACTCCGAGGAAGGCGACGTGGATGAGGGTGCGCGTGAAGAATGGAGTTTCGTGCGTGGACATGGGCGTCGCCGTTGGGGTTCCCTTGATAGCCGTGCCAAGAGTGCAGGCAGGATCTGTCGGGCATTCTAGCGGTTCCGGTGCATCCACGGCTCCGTCGCTCGTGCCGCGGCGGTTCTTGGTTTCGAATCGCTCGTCTATGCGCGAGCCGCCGCCCATTCTGCTTTCCGCGACCAGCCACGACGCCCGCCGACTCAGTACGCGGCCATCCGGCGTAGGTTTCGTTCGTTTGCGGTAGATCCCGTCACGGGCAATCGGCATGGTCACTCAGCACCCAGGGCAAGACTCTCCAAGAGCCTTCCCGAGGCCCCGGATGCAGCAGAACCCGCGTTCTATGCGCAGGATCTGGAACCTGTGTCTCTCGCGCTGCCAGCGTGGACGCTGTAATACTGGCGACATGGAGCGCGTGCGTTGCATCGCCGGATCCTCCGGCGGTTCGTCCTGGGCCAGCGCGGTGGTCTGCGCGGCACTGATTGCCGGTTGCGGAGGCGGTGGCTCCGGGGGCGGGCCGTCGATGGCGGACACGACGCCACCTACGGTGCCGCAAGGCGTGAGCGCAAGCGCCGCGTCCGCGACGCAGATCATCGTGAGCTGGCAGCCGTCTGCGGATTCCGGAGCCGGCGTGGCGGGCTATCACGTGTTCCGCAACGGAGGCGTGACCGCCATCGCCGTAGTGTCGAACACATCGTATACCGACGGCGGCCTCACGCCGGCGACTCAGTACTCTTACTCCGTGCGGGCCTTCGACGCGGCAACCCCCGCCAACGAGTCGGCGCTCTCCGCTGCAGCGATCACGACGACTGCGCCGATCGCGGGGCTCGATGCACGTCCCGACAACACGACCTGCCTCGCCGGGGACCGGCCTGCGCAGGACGTGACGCTCGCGACAGAGCGGGCTTTTGCGAGCCTGCCGGCGTTTTCCAGCCCCATCCTGCTGCTGCAGGGGCCGGGTGACGCCACGCGCTGGTTCGTCGTCGAGCAGCGCGGCACGGTGCGGGTGTTCGACAATCAGCCGGCGGTCGCGACCAGTAGCAGCTTCGTCGACATCAGCGCGCGCGTGCGTTCGGGCGGCGAGCAGGGCCTGCTGGGCATGGCTTTCCATCCCGGTTTCCCGACCGACCCGCGCGTATACCTGTCGTACACCAATGCCACGAGCGGCCTCGTTTCGAGGGTCTCGGAGTTTCGTACGCGCGACGGCGGCGCCACGCTGGACCCCGCCAGCGAAGTCATCCTGCTCACCGTCGCGCAACCGGAGATCAATCACAACGGCGGCCATATCGCCTTCGGGCCTGACGGTCTTCTCTACATCGGACTTGGCGACGGCGGCAGCGGCGGCGATCCGTGGGGAACGATCGGCAATGGCCAGAACCTCCGGACGTTACTCGGCAAGCTGCTGCGCATCGACGTCAACGGCTCGACCGGTAACGTCCCCTATCGCATCCCGGCCAGCAATCCTTATGCGGGCAACGCGCTGTGCAACAGCGGCACCGGTGCGCAGAACTGCCCGGAGATCTACGCGTACGGGTTACGCAATCCATGGCGGTGGAGCTTCGATCGACTGAGTGGCGAGCTGTGGCTTGCCGACGTGGGACAAGGCGCGATCGAGGAAGTGGATCGCATCGTGTCCGGTGGCAACTACGGCTGGCGCTGCTTCGAAGGCACCGGTTCATACAATTCCACGTGCGGCCCCAACGCCGCGAGCAGCCTGCCGCCCGTCGCGCAGTACAGTCACGCGGTCGGCCAGTCCATCACTGGCGGATACGTCTACCGCGGCGCGGCCATGCCGGCGCTCGTGGGCCGCTACGTGTTCGGCGACTTCGTGTCGGGGCGCATCTGGCACATCGCGAGGGACACGGCGCCGACGCTGAGCGTCACCGCGGGATTTGACAGCGGCCTGTCGATCGCTTCGTTCGGGCAGGGGATCGACGGCGAGCTGTATGTCGTCAATTACGGCGGCACGTTGCATCGGTTGCGCCAGGGCACGACGAGCGGCGGGTCGGTCGCTTCGCAACTGTCGGCGACGGGCTGCGTCCTGGCGGGGGATCCCACCAAGGCCGCAGCGGGTCTCGTGCCGTATGCGCCCAATGCACCGTTCTGGTCGGACGGCGCCGCCAAGGAGCGATATTTGGCGCTGCCCAATGGCGCGACCATGAGCGTCGCCGCGGACGGCGACATCGAGTTCCCGGCCGGCACCGTGCTCATGAAGCACTTCCGCCTGGGCGGTCGGCTGGTGGAGACCCGGCTCTTCATGCGGCACACGGATGGCGAGTGGGCCGGCTACAGCTACCAATGGAATGCGCAGGGCACGGACGCCACGCGCGTGGTCGGCGGCAAGACCGCGAGTATCGGCACGCAGTCATGGATGTTCCCGAGCGAGGCCCAGTGCCTCGCGTGCCATACGGCTGCGGCGGGACGCAGTCTCGGTCTGGAGATCGCCCAGCTGAACGGTCCGCTGCTCTATGCCGCGACCGGCCGCACCGCGAATCAGATCGCGACGCTGAATGCCATCGGGAAGTTCAGTCCGGCGATCACGACGGCACCAGCCGCATTGCCGGCACTGCCGGACCCGTTCGGCAGCGCCGGGACGCTCAACGAGCGTGCGCGGGCCTACCTGCAGACCAACTGCGCACAGTGCCACCGCCCGAACGGCGGCACGCCCACCGACCTCGACCTGCGCTACACGACATCTCTCGTGGGAACCAACGGCTGCGATCGTCCGCCGCAGGCGGGCGAGATCGGACTGGCGAACGCACGGATCATTGCGCCAGGCGCCGCGGACCGATCGGTGCTGGTCGCGCGCGTGAACCGTCGCGATGCGCAGGCGATGCCGCCTCTCGCGAGCACCGTAGTGGATGCGGCTGGCGTGGACCTGCTGACCCGCTGGGTGAATTCGCTCACGGGGTGCAACTGAGCCTGGGGACTCGCTGCGCGCGCTGGCCGCAAGCTCGCCGACCCGCCAGACGCGACCCTGCGTCGCAATGCTCGTCGGCTGGCTGGCCTTGTCCTGGTCCGCCGGCAAATAGCACACTGTCTGCATGAAACAACGCGCCTACCTGCAACTCGACGTCTTCGCACACGCGCGCGGATGTGGCAATCCTCTTGGCGTGGTGCTCGATGCGGAGGATCTCGACGCATCCTCGATGCAGGCGATCGCCGCCTGGCTCAACCTTTCGGAGACGACGTTCGTGCTGCGGCCGACACAGGCGGACGCCGACTACCGGCTCCGGATCTTCACGCCGCGGCAGGAATTGCCGTTCGCGGGACACCCGAGCGTGGGCACCGCGCATGCGGTCCTTGAACGAGGACTCGTCACGCCGCGTGCTGGCCGCCTGGTGCAGGAATGCGCCGCAGGCCTGTTGCCGCTCCGGATCGACGGGGACGGCGGGCAACGTCGCCTGCACGTACGCGCCCCGCGAGGTGTCGAGCGCGAGGGCGACCCCGCGGCGGTGATGTCGAGCCTGCGGGGTGTCGCAAAGGGCACGTTGCGTCCTGCGCTGATCGACAACGGTCCGCGGTGGTGGTGCGTCGAGCTTGCGGACGAAGCCGCTGTGCGCACGCTCAGCCCGGATCTCGAAGCGATGTCGACGGCGAGCGTCGCGACGGGAGCCGTCGGTGTTGCAGTCTTTGCCCGTTGCCGCAATCAGTCGTACGCCATTGTAGTGCGTGCCTTCGTGCCTGCGGACGGGATACCGGAGGACCCGGTGACGGGCAGCGCCAATGCGGCCATCGCTGCGTGGATGCACGCGAATGATGCGCTGCCGGCGCGGAGTTACCTCGCCTCGCAGGGGCGCGAGGTCGGCCGCGACGGCATCGTCGAATGCGCCGTGGATGCGGCGGGCGAGGTCTGGATTGGCGGCCAGACGCAGACGGTCGTCGCAGGCACCCTTGCCTGGTGACGTATCACCCGGGCGCCGAGCGCACATCGGGCCAACAGCGCCTTCCTCGGTACGGTGAACCACGAGTCGCGCACCCCGCGTATGCTTGGCATTCGAATACCGGCAGGGGGAATTCGTGAATCCATCCGATCGCGCCCGTTCAAGGCAGGCTCGGCCTGCGCCCAGTAGCTGCGCATTACTGGCCGCCGTGCTGGTCGTCCTGACTCACATCGTTGCGGTCCAGGCGGCTGACGCGCCGCCGGTTTTCGCAAGCGCTGCCGACACCGATCCGGTCAAGCTCGGCTGGATGGTGGGATACCCGCCGCCGCCAGACAAACAGATCCGCTTCGACGACGGCAGCCATTACCGGTTTCCGCAGTGGCGCTGGAGCTTCTCGCACTGGCGCGAAGTGATGCCATCGGCAGAAATATCGCGGGGAACAGGGCCTGTGGCCCCGCTGCTTCGCGCTCAACGCGATGATCTCGATGCGGTCACCTTCATGCCTCTCGGCGGAACGACGCCGCTCACCTGGGCAGATTCACTTGCTGCCAATTACACCGATGGCATCGTCGTGCTGCATCGCGGGCGCATCGTCTACGAACGGTACTTTGGTGCGCTCACGGCTGAACGGCCGCACATCGCCTTCTCGGTCACGAAGTCCTTCATCGGCACGCTGGCCGCGATGCTGGTGGCCGAAGGCAAGCTCGACGCGGCGGCGCCGGTGTCGCGCTACCTGCCCGAGCTCGCGACCAGTGGTTTCGGCGACGCGACGGTGGAACAGGTTCTCGACATGACGACGG
>JBAVIQ010000383.1:0-3734 GCA_049687035.1 Steroidobacteraceae bacterium | reverse complement strand
CCCGTACTTGTCGCGCCAGTACTGGTTCAGCACCATCTGCGCGCGCTTGTGAAAGCCGTACGCGAACACACCGTTGTACTTCGCGGGATCGGTGACGTTCAGCATCGCGACCGTCAGCGGCATATTGTAGCCGCCGCCCGACGTCATGTTGATCACCGTGGCCTTCGGGCCCGCCAGCAGGCCTTTGCGAATGAGCCCTTCGGTCAGCTGGTAATGGCTCAGCAGGTTCGAGACGAACGAGCTTTCGCGACCCTCCGCCGTCACCGAGAGATCGTCGAGCAGGACGCCGACGTTATTGACGAGGACGTCGACCTTGCGGCCCGCCACCGCGAGCCGCAACAGCAGGCGCTCAGTGTCGGACTGCAGCGAGAAATCGCAGCATTCGGTTTCGACGCCCTGGATGCCAGCCCGTCGCGCGTCGTCGCGCAGGACTCCGAGCTTGGATTCGCTGCGAGCCACCGCAGTGACGGTCGCCCCGGCGCGCGCGGCCTCGAGCACGATGTGCCGGCCGATTCCGCCAGATCCACCGGTGACCAGCCAATGCTGGCCGCGGTAGTCCGGCGTGAACGGCGGCCACGAAAGCCTGCGCCAGCGATACCCCACCTGCGTGAAACTGGCCGTGAAGCGACTGTAGAAGCCGATGATCTTCTTGAGCTGCTGATAATTCATCTTTCCCCCTCAGGCCTGGGCCGCAGCGAACGGAATAGCCGCCGCCGGATGCTAGACTTGCGGCTTCAGACTGACGAAATCAAGTGATGGCGACCAGCAAGACCGCGCGGCGTACGCCGCGCCCCCGTGACATCGAGACGATCCGCGTGCTGCTGCACAGCGGCGAAGTCGCGCGTGCGCTGCAGGTCGTCGGCGATCGCTGGTCGTTCCTGCTCATGCGCGACGCGTTCATCGGTGTCCGTCGCTTCGAGGACCTGCGCCGCCGCACCGGCGCTTCGCGCGGCACGCTCACGGCTCGCCTCAACGCGATGGTGGACGCGGGCCTCTTCTACCGCAGCCCGTACGGCAGCGCGCCGAGCCGGCTCGAATATCGCCTGACCGAAAAGGGGCTCGCCTTTTACCCGGTCGCACTCTGCATGTGGACGTGGGAGAACCGCTGGGGTGGCGAGTTCGGCTTGCCGCCCAGACTGATCCACACGACCTGTGGCAAGTCCCTGAACCCGAGCCTGGTCTGCGCCCATTGTGAAACCGGCATAGGCTGGCGCGACATGGTGTTCAAGCCGGGTCCGGGTGCGCACAGCTATCCGGCTCCGCCAACGTCCACGCGTCGGCGCGAAAGCGCGGCCTCCTCGAACGGCGATGGCGTCGACACGACGATGTTTCACAGCGTCGATACCGTCGGTGACCGCTGGACCGCGCTGCTCGTGGGCGCGCTGTTCTTTGGCCTGCACCGCTACGACGACATCAATGCCGCGCTCGGCATCGCGACCAACATCCTCGCCGACCGGTTGCGCCGCCTGCTGGCCGCCGGAGTGATCGAACAGCGCCTCTACCAGGACCATCCGCCGCGTCACGAATACCACCTGACGGACAAGGGCTGGGACCTGCTGCAGTTCACGATCGCGATGCACGACTGGGGTACGCATTGGATCCCTTCCCCGCACGGTCCCGGGCTGCTCCTGCGGCATCGCCCTTGCGGGAAACGCCTGCGCGTAAAGGTCGTCTGCGGCAGTTGCGGCGCCGCGGTTGAGGCACGCGAGGTCCAGATTCGTAGTCCGGCGCGAAAGCCCGCCGCTCAACGACGTGGCGGCCAGGGAAAAAAGCCGCTCGTGCGCCGCACGTAATCTTCGTATCCCGGGCGCTTCTTCAGCATGCGCCGTTCGACCAGTTCCTTGCCCATCATGCCGAGGATCGACCACGTCATGAGCGCGGGCGAGAAGACGGTGAACCAGCCCCAGGGATGTTCGCAGGCCACGAGCCAGTAACCCCACCACACGCAGGTCTCGCCGAAGTAATTCGGATGCCGTGAGTAGCGCCACAGACCCGTGTCCAGCACCTTGCCGGCATTGGCGGACACCGCCTTGAAGCGAGCAAGCTGAAGATCTGCGGTTCCCTCGAACGCGACGCCGATCAGCACCAGTGCCGTGCCGAGCCAGGCGAGCGGACCGAGCGCTGCCGGCGTCGGCGCCGTCTGGGCCACGAGGAAAGGTGCGATGGCGACGAAGACTATTGCGCCCTGGTAGAGATTGATGCGCGTCAGGCTGTGCCAGGCAAAATTTCCGCCCTGCTCTTCGACGTGCTTGCGCAGGCGCGCATAGCGCGGGTCTTCGCGGCCCCAGTTGCGCCAGGCCAGGTAACCACCGAGTCGCGCCGACCAGATGACGGCCAGCACGGCGATCAGGGTGCGGCGCGGTTCGGCACCGTGCGCGACGAACACGCCGAGCACGGCGGCCGCACCGATGCACGGGGCGAACCAGATGTCGACGAGACTCGAATCGCGCACGCCCAGGCTGACGGCCCACAGCAGGACGAACGAGCCGAAGATCAGTGCCGCATCGGCCAGCGCGAGATGAATCAGGTCGTCGAGCATGGGATGCAATACTCCGGATTGTTCAGATGGAAATCGCCCCGCTCAGCGGCGCGGTCCAGTCGAAGCTGCGCTGGCGTGTCATCAGCTCATCGATGCGGTCCGCAATGACGGCGGGCAGCGGCACTGTCCGCCGTTCATCCAGATCAGCGGCCGCAGAGACGAACTCGACGACACTGGCGAGGCACTCGTGCGTGACGTTGAGCAGGAACACGTGCCCCTGCACGCGCTTCTCGTTGCGGGCAGTGAAGCTCAGGAACAACGACACCTCTTCGCCCACGTGCACTTCGTTGAGGAACCAGATGTGATGCTCGAGATCGAAGAGACCGACCCGCTGCGTACGCACCCATTCTTCGCTGATGCCGAGCAGTTCGAGCAACGGGCCGCTCGTCAGGTCGTACATCGTCAGGTGATGCTTCACGTTGACGTGGCCGTTCAGGTCTTCCCACTCCTGCGGCACGCGCACCCGCACCAGTTCGGGGAGCTGTCGCACCTGCGCGGGCGCGGGCATCGTGACTCGCAAGGGCTGGACTCCTGCACCGGCACGGGACCGGTCGCTTGCACAATCGAACGCAGGCTCCTATCCTGACTTCGCCGACGCAATCCGGCAAGGGCCGCGACGAGTCGCGACCGCACAGGCGTCCCTCCCTTCCAGCTTCGGCATGCGTTCGACCGCGACCGACGTCAGGCAATCACGCGATCGGCGACACCTGACGCTCGCGCCAGCAGCGCCAGGTGGTGCGCGGCCGTTTCCTGCGGCGCCTCCAGCATCGGCACGTGCCCGACGTGCTCGATGATCACCGCCACGCTGTCCGCGATGCCGCGCCGCAATTCGTCGACGACGCTCACGTCGATCAATTGGTCGTGCCGGCCCCATACGATCAGGGTCGGCACCCGCACCTCGCCCAGTCGCGCGTTCAGCACTCCCGCGATGCCCTCGTCGGCAAGCGTCCAGAACACCTTCTCGAGCACCCGTTCATTGGCCAGCGCGTCGTCGAGCAACACGCGCTTGAACTGGCGCGGCATGAAGGGTGGCTTGCGGTAGACGAAGGCGAACAGTCGATCGACGTCTGCCAGCGTCTTGAGTTCGAGTGGATTCTCGCGTCGCTCGATCGCCCGCTGCAGGTCGCTGCTGCCCGTGCCCGCCACGCCGGCATTGTCCAGCAACGCCAGCGACGCCACCCGGCCGGGAAAATCG
>JBAVIQ010000382.1:0-8484 GCA_049687035.1 Steroidobacteraceae bacterium | reverse complement strand
ACGGCGACGTGCTCGTCTTCGAAGTGGGCCAGAAGCCCTCGTGGGCCACCTTTAATCCAGCGACGGGAGAACTCTCGGGAACACCGCCCGCCGGCGCCGGCGGCACGTACACCGACATCACCATCTTGGTCAGCGACGGCGCACTCAAGACCGCGCTGCCGTCATTCACGATCAAGGTGACGGAATCATCCGCGACCGGGTCGACCTCGTCCGCATCGCTGTCCTGGTCTGCACCGACGCAGAACGAAGACGGTTCGCCACTCACCGACCTGGCGGGCTATCGCGTCCACTACGGGACCTCGGCCAGCAACCTGAGCAAGCGTGTTGACATAAGAGATCCGGCGACGACCAGCACCGTGGTCCAGAACCTGGCGCAGGGAACCTGGCATTTCGCGATCAGCGCGTACACGCATACGGGCGCCGAAAGTTCCAGGAGCAACGTCGTCTCGAAGGTCATCGGCTGACCACAGCGGCGCAGTGGTTCGGAACGCGAACCACTGCACGATTCGGAGTTCTGCCGTTGCGGCACGAACGCACCGGGATGACACTCGCCCTCAGTTAGTAAACGGCAAACCCGTCGCAAGACGGGGACGCAAAGCCTCCGGTCCACGGCTGCAAAGCACAGGGATAGCGGGGTTGCCAGACAGGCGACTGGGCGTCGCGCGCGGAGCACCGCGCGGTCACGCGAGTCGCCGCTGCCAGCCCTACCGCATTCCCACTGCTCCATCCGTCGGGCCACGAACCTGCTCGGTGGAGTTGTGGAATGTTGATCTTCGCTGCCAGAACACGCGCACTCGCGCTCTCGTTCCTGATCTCACTGTCGCTGACTGCATGCTTTGACGGCGACAACAAGCATAACGGGGCCTTGACCGTCGCCGGCCCCGCAGCGGGGCCGGCCAATACGCCGACCAGGGCGCCGACGAGTACGCCTGTCAATGCGCCGAACCAGGCGCCGACGATTTCCGGTCAGCCGTTGACCTCGGCCAAGACCAACCAGCCTTACGCCTTCCAGCCCACCGCCGTCGACCCGGATGGCGACACGCTCACGTTCAATGTCAACAACAAACCCGTCTGGGCGTCGTTCGACCCCAAGACCGGCAAGCTCGCCGGCACTCCGTCCAGCACGTCGACCGGCACGTTCAGCGGCATCACGATCGTTGCCTCCGATGGCAAGAGCAGCAGCCAACTCGGACCGTTCGACATCACCGTGGCATCAACGGCCGCTACTGGCTCAGCGACACTTAGCTGGCAACCCCCGACCGAGAATACCGACGGGTCACCGCTCACCGACCTGGCGGGTTACGTGATCCGCTACGGCACCAAGTCCGATGCCCTCGCACTGGAAGTGCGCATCAGCAACCCCGGCATTACGACTTCGATGATCGAAGGACTCACGCCGGCGACGTGGTATTTCACCGTGAGCGCCTACACAGCGAAAGGCGTGGAAAGCATGCCGTCAGCCGTGGGATCGAAGACCGTCACGTAATGGCGTCCCCACGGGGATTCGAACCCCGGTCGCGACCGTGAAAGGGTCGTGTCCTAGGCCTCTAGACGATGGGGACGTCGTGGTGGAGCCAGACGGGATCGAACCGTCGACCTCCTGCATGCCATGCAGGCGCTCTCCCAGCTGAGCTATGGCCCCACGAGGGCCGCAAATTGTCCAAGGTAGCGGCAGGCTTGTCAATCAATTGTATCGGCCATGTCGGCGCAACCGCTGGATTCCCTGCATCAAAGCCAGTTGAGCGCGCGCAACGCGCGCCGCCTCGGCAGAAGACGGATAGGCGACGAGTGTCATTTGCAGGCAGCGATGGCCCGATCGAGCCGCTGCAGCGTCGTGTCACGGCCCAGGATCTCGAGCGTGACGTCGATTGGAGGCGACACCGAACCGCCCGATACCGCGACACGGATCGGCTGCGCGACCTTACCCAGACCCGCTCCGGTCTCTGCCGCGACGGCCTGGATGATCTCGTGCAGCTTCGTCGCCTGCCAGTGGCCCAGCGCGGCCATGCGATCACGCACTGATTGCAGCAGCGGCGCAGCCTCGATCGTCAGGTTCTTCTTCGCGGCCTTGTCGTCGTAGCTCGTGACGTCGCGGAAGAAGAACGCGCTGTTCTGCGCCATCTCCTTCAGCGTCCTGGCGCGCTCCTGCTGCGCCTTGGCCACGGCCGCGAGTTTAGCCAGGTCCGCGGTCTCGATGCCGAGCCCCGCCAACTGCGGCTGGAGGTACTGCGCGAGGCGCTCGGGCGTCGCACGCATGATGTGCTGCTGGTTCGTCCACAGCATCTTGTCGATGTTGAGTGCCGAGGCGCCCTTGTTGACGTCGATGATGTCGAACAGGCGCGTCATCTCCTCCAGCGAGAAGATCTCCTGGTCTCCGTGCGACCAGCCGAGGCGGCCGAGGTAGTTCAGCAGGCCTTCCGGCAGGAAGCCGTCGTCGCGGTACTGCAGCACGCTGACCGCGCCGTGCCGCTTCGAGAGCTTGGCGCCATCGGGTCCGAGGATCATCGGCACGTGCGCGTACAGGGGCGGCTCGACGCCGAGCGCGCGCAGCATGTTGATCTGGCGCGGCGTGTTGTTGATGTGGTCGTCGCCGCGAATGACGTGGGTGACTTTCATGTCGTAGTCATCGACGACGACGCAGAAGTTGTACGTCGGCGTGCCATCCGAGCGCGCGATGATCAGGTCGTCGAGTTCGCCGCTGTCGAACGTGATCGGCCCGTGCACCACGTCGTTGACCACGACTGAGCCCGCATCGGGATTGAGGAAGCGCACCACCGGATTGACGCCCGGCACCGGTTCCCTGCGCTGGCGGCAGCGTCCGTCGTACCGCGGCTTTTCCTTGCGCGCAGTCTGGCCGGCGCGCATCTCATCGAGTTCTTCCTTGGAGCAGTAGCAGTGGTAGGCCTTACCCTCGCGCAGGAACTGCTGGATGACCTCGCCGTACCGCCCCATCCGCTGCGTCTGGTAGAACGGGCCTTCGTCGTGATCGAGGCCCAGCCACTGCATGCCCTCGAGGATCGCGTTCACCGCCGCGGGGGTCGAGCGCTCGCGATCGGTGTCCTCGATGCGCAGGATGAAGGTGCCGCCGTGCCGCCGCGCGTATAACCAGCAGAACAGGGCCGTGCGGACCCCGCCGATGTGCAGCATGCCGGTGGGGCTGGGGGCGAAGCGCGTGCGGACTGTCATGGTGTTTGCTGTCCCGGAAATGACTACGCCGGCTGTCGAGGCCGGCGTAGGTGTCTGGTGGGCGGTACTGGGATTGAACCAGTGACCCCTGCCGTGTGAAAGCAGTGCTCTACCGCTGAGCTAACCGCCCGATAGAAGGCCGCGTAGTCTAGGGGGCCGGACCGGGAGGGTCAAATCCACGAACCCTAGCCCGGCTCGCCGCCCACCAACGCGAGCAACTCAGCTGTCTTGTCCCGCATCAGCGCTTCGTTGCCACGGCTTTCGACGTTGAGACGAATCAGCGGCTCGGTGTTCGACGATCGCAGGTTGAACCGCCACTGCTCGAATTCGACGCTGACGCCGTCGGTGTGGTCGAGGGCCTTCGCCATCGGCCCATACTTCTCGAGCACGTCGGCAATGGTCTTTTTCGCATCGGAGACCCGGCGATTGATCTCCCCGCTGGCCGGGAACATCCGGATGCGCTCGCCGACGAGTTCCGACAGCGGCTTGCCGCTGATGCACATCAACTGCGTGACGAGCAGCCACGGAATCATGCCGCTGTCGCAGTATGAGAACTCTCGGAAGTAGTGGTGCGCGCTCATCTCGCCGCCGTACACGCCGTCGACCTCGCGCATCGTCTGCTTGATGAACGCGTGACCGGACTTCGACTGCACTGCCTCGCCGCCCATGCGCTGCACGATGTCGAGCGTGTTCCACGTCAGGCGCGGATCATGGACGATCTTGCTGCCCGGGTAGCGCTGCAGGAACGCAGCCGCCAGCAGGCCGACGATGTAATAGCCTTCGATGAAGCCGCCCTTCTCGTCGAAGAAGAAGCAACGGTCGAAATCGCCGTCCCACGAGATCGCGCAATCGGCGCCATGCTTGCGCAGCGCTGCAACCGGCGCGGCATGGTTGTCGATGAGCATCGGGTTGGGCACGCCGTTCGGGAACGTGCCGTCCGGCTCGTGGTGCACCTTGATGAACTTGAACGGCAGGTACTGCTCGAGCTTGTCGATGATCAGGCCGGCGCCGCCGTTGCCGGCGTGCACGACGACCTTCAGGGGCTTGAGCTTCGAGCGGTCGACGTACGTCAGCAGGTGCTCGATGTACTCCGGCATGATGTCGACGGCGAAGCGCTCGCCAACGCGTGAGGGCTTGGTGAATACACCCTGCTCGGCGATGCGCCGGATATCCTGCAGGCCGTTGTCGCCGCTGATGGGACGCGAGCCCTCACGGACGAACTTCATGCCGTTGTAATCCGGCGGGTTGTGGCTCGCCGTGACCATGATGCCGCCGTCCATCTCGCGCGCGAACGTCGCGAAATAGACGACTTCGGTGCCGCAGAGGCCGATGTCGTAGACGTCGACGCCGGAGTCCAGCAAACCTTGCTCGAGCGCCTTGCAGAGCAACTCGCTCGAGAGCCGGATGTCGCGACCGACAATCACGCGCTTTGGCTTCACGAACTCCGCGTAGGCGCGGCCGACGCGATACGCGACGTCCTCGTTCAGTTCGTCCGGGATGCGGCCGCGCAGGTCGTAAGCCTTGAAACCCTGGATCGTAATCGGATTCACTTCGTCGTCCCTTCCCTGCCGTAGGCGTCCTCGAAGCGGACGATATCATCCTCGCCGAGGTAGCTGCCGGACTGCACTTCGATGATGTGCAGCGTGACTTTACCCGGGTTCGCGATCCGGTGCTTCGTCCCCACGGGGATGTAGGTGGATTCGTTCTCACCGAGCAGGAAGGTCTCCTCGCCGCGGGTGATCTGCGCGGTCCCCGACACGACGACCCAGTGCTCGGCACGGTGGTGATGCAACTGCAGCGACATGGTCGCTCCCGGCTTCACGACCAGGCGCTTCACCTGGAAGCGATCACCGTTGTCGATGCTGTCGTAACTTCCCCACGGGCGGAACACCTCGCGGTGCAGCGCCGTCTCGTAGCGGCCCTGCGCCTTGAGGTGGCTCACCAATGCCTTGACGTCCTGCACGCGGTCGCGCGGCGCAACCAACACGGCATCCTTGGTCTCGACGACGACGTGATCCTTGAGGCCTACGGCACCGATCAGGCGGCTGGTCGAATGCAGGTAACAACCGCTTGAATCCTCGAGCAGCACGTCACCCGTCACGACATTGCCCTGGTCGTCGCGCGGGAGGGCGTCCTGCAGGGCCGACCATGAACCCACATCGCTCCAGCCGGCGTCGAGCGGCACGACCACCGCCGCGTCCGTCTTCTCCATCACCGCATAGTCGATGGAGTCGCTGGGGCAGGCGCCGAACTCCTCCGCGGCCAGACGCGTGAAATCCAGATCGCGTGTCGCGGCCGCAACGGCGTCCTCGCAGGCCGACAGCATCGCCGGCGCATGCAACTTCAACTCGGCGAGGTACACGCGGGCGCGGAACATGAACATGCCGCTGTTCCAGTAGTACTCGCCCGACTCGACGTACGTCTGCGCCGTCGCCGCGTCGGGCTTTTCGACAAACTGCTGGACGGGGTAAGTCGGTCCGTCGCCCTTGGCGCGACGAATGTAACCGTAGCCCGTCTCCGCCCGATCCGGCACGACGCCGAACGTGACCAGTTTGCCTGCTTCAGCCGCGGTTCGTCCCGCCACCACGGCCGCCTGGAATGCCTGCACGTCACGGATGACGTGGTCAGCCGGCAGCACGAGCAGGATGGGGTCAGCCTCATTGCCGCCCTTGCTCTTGCGCGCACGATCGAGCGCGACGAGCGCGGCAACTGCGACGGCCGGCGCCGTATTGCGACCGATCGGTTCCAGGATGATCGCCTGCGGCGTCGTGCCGAACTCACGCATCTGCTCCGCCACCATGAAGCGATGGCTTTCGTTGCAGACGACGATCGGCGCGGCGAGGTCAGGCAGGCCGCTGACTCGCGCGGCCGTCTCCTGCAGCATCGTCTTGTCGCCGACCAGGGGCAGCAATTGCTTCGGATAAAGCTCACGGGAAAGCGGCCAGAGGCGCGTGCCGGAGCCGCCCGACAGGATCAGAGGTGTGAGCATGTTGGATTCCCGGTTCAGGAATGCCGGCCGATGCCGAAATACTTCAACCCGAACGACTTCACGAAACCCGGGTCGTAAATGTTGCGGCCATCGAAGATGACCGGGTTCGACAGCTTGTCACGGATGGTGCCGAAATCCGGGCTGCGGAACTCCTGCCACTCCGTGATGATCGCCAGTGCATCGGCGCCGTCAAGCGCTGCTTCGGCATCAGCGACGAGTTCGAGGTCGTCGCGCTGGCCATATATGCGCCCGACCTCGGCCATGGCGACCGGATCGTATGCACGAACGGTTGCACCGGCCGCCCAGAGCGCTTCCATCAGCTCGCGAGCGGGTGCCTCACGCATATCATCGGTATTCGGCTTGAACGCCAGGCCCCAGAGCGCGATGGTCTTGTCCTTGAGCTTGCAGCCAAAGTAGTCGTGAATCTTGCGGTAAACGACCTGCTTCTGGTTCTTGTTTACGGCCTCGACCGCCCGCAGCAGCTGTGCGTCGAATTTGTGCTCACTTGCGCTATGGACCAGTGCCTTGACGTCCTTGGGGAAACACGAACCACCATAGCCGGCACCAGGATAAATGAAGCTGTACCCGATGCGCGGATCCGAACCGATGCCAACCCGGACCTTTTCGATGTCGGCGCCCATGCGCTCAGCCAGGTTGGCGATCTCGTTCATGAAGCTGATCTTCGTGGCCAGCATCGCATTGGCTGCGTACTTCGTGAGTTCGGCCGATCGCACGTCCATCACGATCATGCGGTCGCGGCTGCGCGTGAACGGGTCGTACAGCGTCTTGAGCAGTTCGGCGGTGCGCGGGTTGTCGGTGCCGACGACCACGCGGTCCGGCTTCATGAAGTCGTTGATCGCCGCACCTTCCTTGAGGAACTCCGGGTTCGAGACCACGTCGAATTCGAGCCTGACGCCACGCTCGCCGAGCGTCTGCTCGATGCGCTCCCTGACCTTGTCCGCCGTGCCGACCGGCACCGTGGACTTGTCGACGACGATGCGGTACTCGGTCATGTGGCGGCCGATCGTTTCAGCGACGGCCAGAACGTGCGAGAGATCGGCCGAGCCGTCCTCTTCGGGCGGCGTGCCGACGGCTATGAACTGGAACAAGCCGTGGCGGATGCCCTCTTCGGCATCGGTCGTGAACTTCAACCGGCCTTTGTCGAAGTTGCGCTTGACCAGGACGTCGAGGCCTGGCTCGTGGATCGGGATCTCGCCCGCCTGCAGACGTGCCACCTTGCCAGCGTCGATATCGACGCAGACGACCTGATTGCCTGCTTCAGCAAAGCAAGCGCCCGTGACGAGGCCGACATAGCCCGAACCGAACACTGTAACTTTCACTCGTAAGTCCTTGAGTCTAATTGGTTTTACGACGACACGGAGCGCCTGTTAACGAGCAATTCTAGCAGACGGTCCTGCCCGGACGGTGCCTGGACCGTGCCGGGTGTCGCAGTTTTGCCGAGCAGCAAAGCGAAATGGCGCTTGCGACACGCGGAACGATCACTAAACTAACCTTAGTTCACTCAAGTACAGGTCCGGATATGGCTGCCCCCACCATCATCAATATCCACCAGGCCAAGACGCACCTGTCCCGGATCGTCGAGGAGGTCGCGGCCGGGGGCAACGAGGTCATCATCGCCAAGGCGGGACGACCCGTGGCGAAGCTCGTGCCGCTGGCGCCGGTGGCGCAGAAAAAGCACCTTGGGCTACTGCGAGGCACGTTCGCCATTCCGGACGACTTCGATGCCCCCCTTCCCGCAGGAATACTCGAAACGTTCGAGGCCAGGTAAGTGCGTGTGGTCATCGATACGCACGTGCTCCTCTGGGCATTGCTCGATCCGCAACGACTTTCGCGACGCGAGCGCGAACTGATCGACGACAATGAGGTCCTGGTCAGCGCAGCGTCGATCTGGGAGGTCGGCATCAAGCATGCGATCGGGCGGCTCGACTGCGATCCACACCAGATCCTGGAAGCGTTGGAACCTGCGGGGTTCAAAAATCTCGGGATCTCCGGCCTGCACGCGGTCGTGGCAGCTTCCCTGCCCCGCCTGCATGGCGACCCGTTCGACCGCATGCTGATCGCACAGGCCCAGGCCGAATCAGCGCTGCTGCTCACCCGCGACGATGCGCTGACGGCTTATGGTGGCTTCGTGACCTTAGGATAATGAGGCAGGCTGCACCTGCATCAGGCTCCGTCGGGGCGCGTCTCTCGCGACAACACGGCCCGCCGGGCGTCGAGCTGAGTCACCTTGGCCTGGGTTTCGCGCTGTGCTTCCTTGCGGGCCCAGACCAGGTCGGCTGACCTGGGAG
>JBAVIQ010000381.1:0-5197 GCA_049687035.1 Steroidobacteraceae bacterium | reverse complement strand
GCGGCGGCGTGGTGGGCGTGAGCACGCTCTATCACCTCACCAAGAAGGGTTGGTCCGACGTCGTTCTGCTCGAACGCACGGAACTGACGGCCGGCTCGACGTGGCACGCCGCAGGCCTGCTGCCCCTCTTCAACATGAGCTACACCGTCGGCCAGCTGCACAAGTACTCAGTCGACCTGTACAAGCGCCTGCCGGCCGAGACCGGCCAGGACGTCAGCTTCCACGTCACCGGCAACCTGCGTCTCGCCACCTGCCGTGACCGCATGGACGAATACAAGAAATACTGCGGGACCGCCAACACGATCGGCGTGCCGTTCCAGGTGATCTCGCCCGCCGAGGTCAAGGAGCTGTGGCCGCTGGTCAATCTCGGCGGCGATGCCGAGACGCCTGCGATCGTCGGCGCCCTCTATCACCCGGACGACGGCCACATCGCGCCGGCCGATCTGACGATGGCGTTGCGCAGGGCCGCTCGCACTGCCGGCGCCGAGATCTACGAACAGACCGAAGTCACGGCCGCCGCGCAAACGGCGAGCGGTGAGTGGAAGCTCACGACGAACAAAGGCGAGATCACCGCCGAACACGTCGTCATGGCGACGGGCAACTACGCGCGGCAGACCGGGCGCATGTTCGGGCTCAACCTGCCGGCGATCCCGGTCGAGCACCAGTACATCGTGTACGACGAGTCGCCGGAGCTGAAGGCGTACCGCCAGGCCGGCGGACGCGAACTCGCCGTGCTGCGCGAGTCCGATAAATCGTATTACCTGCGCGAAGAGCGCATGGGCTGGATCCTCGGCCCCTATGAGGCCGGCGCACCTGCGCGTTTCGCCGACGGCGTGCCCGACTGGTACGGCAAGGACCTGTTCCCGGGCGAACTTGATCGCCTGCTGCCACACGTCGAGGCAGCGCAGCGTCGCGTCCCGGCGCTGGAGCAATGCGGCATCAAGGACATCGTCAACGGTCCCATCTCGTACACGCCCGATGGCACGCCCATGGTCGGACCGGCCTGGGGCAGGAAGAACCTGTGGGTCAACGAAGGCCACAGCTTCGGCATCACGGCCGCCGGCGGCGCGGGTTGGCAGCTTGCCGAGTGGATCGTCGAGGGCGAACCGGGCATCGACATGCTCGCGGTCGATCCGCGTCGTTTCGGTCCGTACACCAGCAAGCGTTTCGTCGTCACGAAGAACGAGGAGACTTACCGCAGCGTCTTCACGATCCATTACCCGGATGAAGAGCGTCCCGACGCCCGTCCCGTGAAGACCAGCCCGGTCTACGACAAGCTCAAGCGCATGGGCGCGGTGTTCGGCCAGCGTTATGGCTGGGAACGCGCCAACTGGTTCGCGCCGGAAGGGGTCGAGCCGAAGGACGCATGGAGCTTCCGCCGCAGCAACTATTTCGAGCACGTCGGCAACGAATGCCGGCGATTGCGCGAGCAGGTCGGCGTGATCGATCTCACTCCGTTCACCAAGTTCGAAGTGACGGGCGCGGGCGCCGAAGCCTGGCTCGACAGCCTCGTCGCGAACAAGGTGCCGACCAAGGTCGGGCGCATCGCTCTGTGCCACGCGCTCACGAAGCGCGGTGGGATTCGTTCGGAATTCACGATCACCAAGCTCGCCGACCACCACTACTACGCGGTCAGCGCCGGTGCGGCTGAGCGGTACGACTCGGACTTCCTGCAGAAGCGCCTGCCGACCGACGGTTCGGTCACGCTGCGCAACATCACCGGTTCGCGCGGTGTGTTCGTGCTGGCGGGCCCGCGGGCCCGCGACGTCATGGCGAAGCTCACCGACGTGCCGCTCGACAACGTGTCGTTCCCCTGGCTCACAGGGCAGGTGATCGAAGCCGGCCTCGCGACCGACGTTTACGCGCTGCGCGTGAACTTCGTCGGCGCACTGGGTTGGGAACTGCATTTCCCGATCGAATACGCGCACCACCTGTTCGACGCGATCTTCGCGGCGGGCGCGAGGTACGGCATCGGCATGGCCGGCATGCGCGCGATGGAGTCGCTGCGAATGGAGAAGTCGTACCGCATGTGGGGCAGCGACCTGACGCGCGACAACACGCCGCTCGAGGGCGGTCTTGCGCGGTTCGTGCGCATGGAGAAGGGCCCCTTCACGGGTCGCGATGCGCTCGCGCAACAGCAGAAGAACGGCGTACCGCTCAGCTTCGTCACGCTCGAAGTTCACGGCGTCACGGACGCGGATCCGCTCGGCAACGAACCGATCTTCGGACCGGACGGCAAGCTCGTCGGCCGCGCCACCTCGGGCTACTACGGGCATTGCCTGCGCAAGAGCCTTGCCATCGGCTACGTGAAACCGGAGTTCGCTGCCGTCGGCACCGAACTGATCGTGGAAGTGCTCGGTGAGCGCAAGCGCGCGACCGTGCTCGTCGACTCGCCTTACGATCCGCAGAACCTGGAATTGAGGGCCTGATGCAGAAGTATTCTGCATGGGCCCTGCTCAGGGAGGCCTTCGGCGGCCAGCAGGGTTGGCAGTCGCAGTGGCGACGCGCTGCTCCGCAGCCGGAGTACGACGCGATCATCATCGGCGGCGGCGGGCACGGCCTCGCTGCGGCGTATTACCTCGCCGCCGAGCACGGCATCACCCGCGTCGCCGTGCTCGAGAAGAGCTGGATCGGCGGCGGCGGCACCGGCCGCAACACCACCATCGTCCGCTCGAACTACCTCTTCGACGAGAGTGCACGGCTCTACAACCACGCCCTGGACCTCTGGCAGGACCTGTCGCAGGTCCTCAACTACAACGTGATGTACTCGCCGCGCGGCGTCATGATGCTCGCGCACGGCGTGCACGACGTGCAGGTATTCAAGCGCCACGTGCACTCGAATCGCTGCAACGGCGTGACCAACGAATGGCTGAGCCCGGAAGAGGCGAAGGCATTCTGTCCGCCGCTCAATATCGAGCCGAACATCCGCTACCCCGTGCTCGGTGCGGCGCTGCAGCGTTGCGGCGGCACGGCTCGCCACGACGCCGTGGCCTGGGGCTACGCCCGTGCGGCCGATGCGCTCGGCGTCGATATCATCGAGAACTGTGAGGTCACTGGAATCCGCCGTGACGCCAGCGGTGCGGTCGAGGCCGTCGAGACGTCGCGCGGTCTCATCAGGAGCCGCAGGCTCGGCGTGTCGGCGGCTGGCTTCAGCAGCGTCGTGATCGGCCTCGCCGGCGTGCGACTGCCGATCGAGAGCTTTCCGCTGCAGGCGCTCGTGTCCGAGCCGGTCAAGCCGGTGATGCCGTGCGTCGTCATGTCGAATTCCATCCACGCCTATATCAGCCAGTCCGACAAAGGCGAACTCGTGATCGGCGCCGGCACCGATGCCTACACGAGCTACACGCAGCGCGGCGCGCTGCACGTCAATTCGCACACGCTCGCTGCGATCTGCGAACTGTTCCCGGCGTTGCGGCGTATGCGCATGCTGCGCAACTGGGCGGGCACCGTCGACGTGACTCCCGACCGCTCGCCGATCATCGGCAAGACGCCGGTGCCGGGCCTCTACGTGAACTGTGGTTGGGGCACCGGCGGCTTCAAGGCCACACCCGGCGCCGGGCACCTGCTCGCGTGGACCATGGCGCACGACGAGCCGCATCCCATCGTTGCGCCGTTCAACATCGAGCGCTTCCGCGAAGGTCGGCTGATCGACGAAGCCGCTGCGGCGGCCGTGGCGCACTGAGGCCCAACGATGCTCATCATTAATTGCCCCTACTGTGGCCCGCGCCCGGAGCTCGAGTTCTCCTACGCGGGGCAGGCTCACGTAGCACGCCCGGCCGATCCGGCTGCGACCGGCGACGCCGAATGGACCGCGTACCTGTACCTGCGCACCAATACCCGTGGCGTGCACGCGGAGCGCTGGCGGCATGCGCGTGGTTGCGCGAGGTTCTTCAACGCGCTGCGCGACACGACGACCGACCGGTTCGTCGCGACCTATCGGAGCGGTGAAGCGCCGCCCGCCATCGCGACGGAGGCCACGCCGTGACCGGGCGACGCACGACCAGTGGCGGGCGCATCGACCGGAAGCGATCCGTGTCGTTTACCTTCGACGGCCGCAGCTACGAGGGGTTCGCCGGCGACACGCTCGCCTCGGCATTGCTCGCGCAGGGGGTGCGGCTGTTTGGCCGCTCGTTCAAGTATCACCGCCCACGCGGACTGCTGGCTGCCGGGACCGAGGAGCCGAATGCGCTGGTGACGGTGATCCGCGATGCCGCTCGTCGCACGCCGAACCTGCAGGCGACGCAGGTCGAAATCTACGAAGGCCTGGTTGCCGAGAGCCAGAACCGCTGGCCGAGCCTCGGCTTCGATCTCAACGCCGTCAACGGCCTGCTGTCGCCATTGCTGACTTCCGGCTTCTACTACAAGACTTTCATGTGGCCGCGATTCGCGTGGCATCGCTGGTATGAGCCCGTCATCCGCGCCGCGGCGGGCCCTGCGCACGCGCCACGAGTTCCTGATCCGGACCGGTATGCGCAGCGGTTTGCGCATTGCGACGTGCTGGTGGTCGGCGCTGGTCCGGCCGGTCTCGCCGCGGCGCTCGCGGCGGCGGCGGCGGGGGCGCGTGTCATCCTATGTGACGAGCAGGCCGAACTCGGCGGCTCGTTGCTCGACGAGCCGGCAGCGACGATCGACGAGCGTCCGGCGGCACGCTGGATCGACGAGACACTGGCAACGCTCGGCGCGCAGCCGAATGTGACGTTGCTGCGACGTACGACTGCATTCGGCTATTTCCCGCACAACATGGTCGGCCTGGTCGAGTGCCTGACAGATCACCTCGCGGCGCCGGCGGCGGCCGCGCCGCGCGAGCGCCTGTGGCAAGTGCGCGCCCGCGAGGTCGTGCTGGCCACGGGCGCGATCGAGCGGCCGCTGGTCTTCCCCGGCAACGATCGCCCGGGCGTGATGCTCGCCTCCGCTGCAAGGTCTTACCTGCATCGCTTCGGTGTCCGGGTCGGCTCGCGGATCGCCGTGCTCGCAGGTTGCGACGAGGCGTATGCCGCGGCGCTCGACCTGCACGCGGCGGGGGCCAGTATCGTGATCGTCGCCGATGTCCGCGCTGCGGCGACGGGCGCGGGCGTGACGGCGGCGCGAGCAGCTGGCCTGCCGATCGCCGAGCGCGCCACGGTGCTCGGCACTGCCGGCGGGCGTGGAATCCGCAGCGTGACGCTCGGGACCGTGGCCGCGGACGGCACGATCGGCC
>JBAVIQ010000380.1:0-1673 GCA_049687035.1 Steroidobacteraceae bacterium | reverse complement strand
CACAAAGAGGCCTCGACGGGCGGAGTACAGATTTCTGTATAATTGCGCCCATGAAGACGACATTGGACCTCGATGACGAGTTGCTGGTGCGTGCCAAGGCGCTCGCGGCCCGTGAAGGCCGCAGTCTCACTGCGCTCATCGAAGACGGGCTGCGCCTGCGGTTGAGGTCGCGGCGCCAGGGGACCGGGAAAGTGGCAGAGCCGGAAATTGCCGTGTACGAAGGTCGCGGCGGCCTGGTGCAGGGCGTAGATCCCCTCTCCAATCGATCCCTTGCCGACGCGGCTGACGATGACACCTGACGTCAACGTGCTGCTGGCGGCGTTCCGGCCCGATCATCCACAGCACGAAGTTGCGCTGGCCTGCGTCCGGGCCGGCTTGTCCGGGGTCGCGACAGGGCGGAGCTTCGTCTTGTTGCCCATGGTCGTGGCGGGTTTCCTGCGCCTGGCCACGCATGCCAGGGTCTTCCGCGAACCGGCGCCACCGCAAGCCGCTGTCGAGTACGTCGATTCATTGCTGGCGGTACCGGGCGTCGAGATTGCCGAACTCGGGCGCGAGTGGCCGGCGTTTCGCCGGTTACTGCGTGATCACTCTGCCAGCGGCAACGATGTGCCTGATGCGTGGATCGCGGCGGCCGTGCAGACCCTGGGCGAGCACCTCGCCACCTTCGACCGCGGCTTTCTTCGCCTGCTGGGCAGGACCGAACTGACCCTGCTCAGCGCCCGCTGATTCCAACGAGTCAGAGCCCGAGCACGAGGCGCAGTCCTTCGTCGACGTTCCGCAGCGTGGTTCCAGGCACTGCCCGGATTCGTTGCGTGAGGACGCTCCGATCGAGCGTCACGATCTGCGACACGTTAACGACCGAAGCTTTCGACAATCCCGAGTCGTTGCGGCCAAGGCGCACGTTTCCGGGTGCATCAGCAAGCGCGAGGTTCGAGGTAATGGCGGCCACGACCACGGTCGCGATGCGGCTCTGATTGAAAGGGTCGGACTGGAGAACCAGCACGGGCCGGCGAAATCCGGGGCCCGGCCCTGTTGGTGCCGGCAGCGAGGCCCACCAGATTTCACCACGCTTCATCGGCAAGAGTCTTCAACTGCGCGCGACTAAGCGCGGGGTCCAGATCTGCCGGCTGTGCAGCAAAAATCGCATTGAGTCGCGCCGTCACCTCCTGGGCGCCGCGTGCACTGAGGTAGGTCGCCAGTGCGTCGCTGTACAACTGGCTGCGGGAAACACCCAGTTGTCGCGCGAGGTGCTCACCGGCTTCGAACACCTCGTCGGGTACCGATATGGCAATCTTCATACCAGAACGGTATCACTTCGGTATGACCGATGCAATTGGCGTCGCTGCCGGCTGTCAGGCTTCCTGCACCAGCGGGACGCCGGCGTGGGGGACGTCGTGCCGCGCGAACTGCTCGGCCAGGAACGCCTCACCGCATTCGAGGATGAAGTAACGGAACGCTTCCGCCGCCGGCGAGAGCGTCTTCGCCAGGTTGTTGACGACGTGCCAGCGTCGCATCACCGGCAGGCCCTGGACCTCGGGCACCGCGATCAAGCCGTGATCGAGCTCCAGCCCGAGCGTGTGCAGCGACAGCAGCGAGATCCCCATGCCGGCCATCACGGCCTGCTTGATCGCCTCGTTGCTCGACATCTGCATCGCGACGCGCGCCTTCATGTG
>JBAVIQ010000379.1:0-1624 GCA_049687035.1 Steroidobacteraceae bacterium | reverse complement strand
GTCAACGGCAACTGGAGGGTCATTTTCCGGTTTGTCGAACACGACGTGGAACTCGTCGACTACCTTGACTACCACTAGGACCAGACAACGATGAGCGCAATGCATAACCCTGCACACCCTGGCGAAGTCCTCCGCGAGTACCTGCCGGAGGGACTGTCCATCGGCGAAGTCGCGAAGCGCTTGGGCGTTACGCGCCAGGCTCTTTCCGCAGTCCTGAACGGTCGAGCTGGCGTCAGCGCCGCGATGGCGCTGCGCCTCGAGGGGGCGCTTGGGACCAGCGCGGAGATGTGGCTCGGCATGCAGGCGAATCACGATCTTTGGGTGGCCCGTAAGCGGCCCCCTAAGGTACGGCGGCTCCCGTTGGCAAAGCTCGCCGCATAGTGGATGCGGCACCGTAGGGCCGAATATTCACTTCGCGAGCCTTGGCGGTCCCCGGCGGGAAGTTGAGTGAGGGCGGGCCATCCAACTTGTTGATCTGAAAGAGCCCTTAAAATCTTGGGCGCCCCTACGAACCAGAAGGTCGGGAGTTCGAATACCGCGCGCCAGCGCGGTAGGACGTTGCCGATTCGCGACAGCGCATCGGCAGATGTAGCGCGCGCCAGTGCTTTAATCTGCACTCGGCAGGCCAGCTCCCGATCGATCTCGGGCCGCTGTGTTCGATTGTGTCGAGCGGTTCCACCTAAGGGCGCTGGCCCCGACGGTACTGGCCCGGTGACACCCCCGTCATCCGCCGAAAAGCGCGACCGAAGTTGGCAGCGTCGCCATACCCGAGGAGGGTTCCGACTTCATTGACTGAATATCGAGCGTCCGCCAGCAGCCTGTGCGCGAGGGCCAATTGCTGTGCCTCGCGCAGTTCCGTGTAGCTCGTGCCGCGAACTGCCAGTTGTCGAATCAGCGTGCGCGGCGACATGTGCAGCGCCGTGGCCAACTGCTCCAGGCGCGGCTGGCTGGCGGCGTGACCCCTTGCTTCAATCTGATCGAAGTGCGCCGCGAGCCAGTGACTTGCACGCGCCGCGACGTCGTCGGGACTCAGGACAGCGTCCAGTGCCTCACGGCAGCGCGCCAGCGCTGCGTGATAGGTCTTCTCGTCGTGCAGAGGGCATGGCAACGCCTTCAGCGACGCCGGCAGCAGGACGCCGTTGAAGGGGGCATTGAACTCGTAACGCACATGAAAGTATTGCGCGTACAAGGGCGCGTGCGGTGGGGGTGGCTGCGCAATCCCCAATACGGTATCGACGGCGCTCTGGCCGAGCACAGCCTCGGCGAAGGAGGTCGCCACCTGCAGCAGGATTTCGATCAGCGGCAGTTCGAGCGATCCGAGGGGGTAGAGGCCGGTGTCGATCTTCAGTATCAAGTGTTGATCGGTGCGCAGCGACTCGACATTGAGGTAGGGACTGCGGATGCGCGAGAACTGGCCGAGAACGTCGAGGCCTTGCCCCAGTGTCGGCGCACTGAGGGCTGCGAACCCGAGCGGACCGTGACTGTGGATGTCGAGCTGCCGGCCGAACTCGAGCGCCCAATCGGGCCGTCCACTCAGCTGCATGGCGTTGCGGAAGACCTGCAGCTGTTGGGCAACGCTGATGTGCGCAGTGTGTGCCAGCGTTTCGGCGGCAACGCCGGTTCC
>JBAVIQ010000378.1:0-6945 GCA_049687035.1 Steroidobacteraceae bacterium | reverse complement strand
TCGCCATCCTGCAGGGCCTCACGCCGAAGGAGAACCGCGAGATCCCGCCGCTGCGCTACGACGTGCCTGAGCGGCTCAAGCGCGAGCACCCCGAGCTCACGGTGATCCTGAACGGCGGCATCAAGACCGTGCCGCAGGTGCGCGAGTGGTTACCGAAGTTCGATGGCGTGATGATCGGCCGGCAGGTCTACCACGAGCCCTATCTGCTCGCCGAACTCGACGCGCACTTTCTCGGCCCTGGCTTCGTGCCGCCGTCGCGTGATCAGGTGGTGGAACGCTACGCCGACTACGTCGGGCGCATGCTGGCGCAGGGCCATCGCCTGCCGCTCATGCTGCGTCACATCCAGGGCCTTTTTGCGGGCCTGCCCAACGCCCGCGCGTGGCGCCGCTACCTTACGGAGCACGCGATACAGCCAGGTGCGGGCCCCGAAGTGCTGCTGGATTCCCTGCGGATGTTCCGGGACGCGGCCTAGCGGTCATTCGGGCACCATCCCGCCCGTATTGGCAAGCACGGCGCGACGGCCCACACCCGCTATAATGTAACGTCGATCCGGATCAATCTGCCCGCTACCGGGCGCCCAGGGGTCTTGCCGAGCGTGACCAGCACCGAGACGGAAGTTGCCGTCCTCTTCGCCGACGTCGTGGGCAGCACTCGCCTGTACGAGCTGCTCGGCGACCAGCGTGCGCGCGAGCTGATCCAGCTCTGCGTCGAGATCATGCGCGATGCGACCGGGCGCAACCGCGGCACCGTCATCAAGACCATCGGCGACGAAATCCTCGCGATCTTCCCCACCGCCGATGACGCCGTGAACGCCGGTGGCGAGATGCAGCAGGACATCGGCGCCCGACCCGAGCTCCTGGTGCAGGGCCAGCACGTGGCGATCCGTATTGGCTGCCACTTCGGGCCGGTCGTGCTCGAGAACAAGGATATCTTCGGCGGGTCGGTGCACACGGCAAACCGCATGACCAGCCAGGCCAAGGCCGGGCAGATCATTCTCTCGGCCGATACGGTCCGCCGCTGTTCGCCAGAGTGGCGCGCGGTTTCGCGTCGCGTGGACGTCACCTCGCTGCGCGGCCTCAACGTGGAAATGGAACTCTACGAGGTCCTCTGGCAGCAGGAGGACGCGACCAGCATGTTGCCCTCGATCGCGATGGGCGGCATGCACGGCGCCCGGCGTGTTCGCGTCCGGTACCTCGACCGCGAGATCGTGCTCGACGATGCCCGCAACGAAATCACGATGGGCCGGGCCGAGGAGAACAGCGTCGTGCAGAAGGGCGCGCTGATCTCGCGCCTGCACGCCAGGATCGAACTGGTGCGCGGCCGTTTCCTGCTGGTGGACCAGAGCACGAACGGCACGTTCGTGCTGAACGCGGACGGCAAGGAGTCGTTCGTGCGGCGCGACTCCGTCGTGCTGCAGGGCGAGGGATACATCGGGCTCGGCAAATTGCCGGATCCGAAGGCGGCGGATGTCATCCGGTTTTCGCTAGAGGAATAGGGAAGGTGGAGGAAGGGGAGGAAGGGAAGGAAGGGGAGGAAGGGGAGGAAGGGGAGGAAGTATAGGAAGGTCAGGAACGCGATGCGCGTTTCCGGCTAACGGCTTCCGGGCCTTCCGGGCCTTCCTGCCCTTCCTCCCCTTCCTCCCCTTCCTCCCCTTCCCGTCAGCCGAGCGCCCGCTTCACCTGCCCGTGCTTGTCCTTAAGCTGCTGCGGCATGCGTGCGCCGTAGCTTTCCAGGTACTTGCCGATATCGTCGATCTCCGCGTGCCACGCGGCCGCATCGATGTTCAGCAGCTGCTGCAGGGCGTCGTCGCTCAGCTTGAGACCCTTGACGTCGATGTCCTCGGGGCGCGGCAGGTAGCCGATCGGCGTTTCCTTTGCCTGTGCACGGCCTTCGCAACGATCGACGATCCAGGACAGCACGCGCAGGTTGTCGCCGAAGCCCGGCCACAGGAACTTGCCTTCCTTGTCCTGGCGGAACCAGTTCACGTGGAAGACCTTCGGTAGCTGCTTGGCGCGGCCTTCGAAGCTCAGCCAGTGTGTCCAGTAGTCGGCGAAGTTGTAGCCGCAGAACGGCTTCATCGCCATCGAGTCGCGACGTACGACGCCGACCTGGCCGACCGCGGCGGCCGTGGTCTCGGAGGCCATGCCGGCACCGACCATCACACCGTGCGCCCAGTCGCGGGCTTCGTAGACGAGCGGGGCGACTTCGCGACGGCGGCCACCGAACAGGATCGCGGAGATCGGCACGCCTTCGGGGTGCTCCATCAGGTGTGAGTACGCCGGGTTCTGCTTCGCCGAGACGGTGAACCTCGAATTCGGATGCGCGGCCGGGGTCTTCGCGGTGGCCTTGTCGTAAGGCCTGCCCTGCCAGTCGAGGACCGGCGTGCCCGTGATGCGGCCTTCCCACCACGGCTCGTTGTCTGCCGTCACGGCCACGTTCGTGTAGATCGTGTCATGATGGATCATCTCGTAGGCGTTGCGGTTGGTCTTCGGGCTCGTGCCCGGGACCACGCCGAAGAAGCCCGCTTCCGGATTGATCGCACGCAGGCGGCCGTCCGAGCCGACATGCAGCCAGGCGATGTCTTCGCCGATCGTCCACACCTTCCAGCCCGGCATCGTCTCGGGTGGGATCATCAGGCCGAGGTTGGTCTTGCCGCAGGCCGACGGGAACGCCGCCGCGATGTAGTGGACCTCGCCGCGCGGGTTCTCGAGGCCGACGACAAGCATGTGTTCGGCGAGCCAGCCTTCGGTGCGCGCCTGGAAGCTCGCGATGCGCAGCGCATGGCACTTCTTGCCGAGGAGCGCGTTGCCGCCGTAGCCCGAACCGACGCTCTTGATCGAGAGTTCCTCGGGGAAATGCATGATGAAGCGCTTGTCCGGGTCGAGGTCACCGATCGAGTGCAGGCCCCTGACGAAAGTGCCGTCCTGCTCGATGCGGCGCAGTGCCGGCGTGCCCATGCGCGTCATGATCCGCATGTTGAGCACGACGTAGGGGCTGTCGGTGATCTCGACGCCGCAGCGCGAGTAGGGCGAGTTGATCGGGCCCATGCAGTACGGCACGACGTACATCGTGCGGCCCTGCATGCATCCGGCGAACAATGCATCTATCCGGGCATGAGCAGCTGCCGGATCCATCCAGTTGTTGTTCGGGCCGGCGTCTTCTTTCTCGGGCGTGCAGATGAAGGTGAGGTGCTCGACGCGCGCGACGTCCGACGGGTTGGAGCGGTGCAGGTAGCACCTGGGGAAGGTTGCCTGGTTCAGTTCGATCAGGTCGCCGGTGCCGAGCATTCGCTGGACGAGTTCATCGCGCTCGATGTCCGAGCCGTTGCACCAGTGGATGTGGTCTGGTTGCGTGAGCTTCGCCGTCTGTTCAACCCAATCGCGCAGGGATGCATTCGTAGTCATTACGGAACCTTCTGCCACTGTCGACGAATTATAGCCGCCCGCCCCCTGTTGCGCTGCGTTGCGACATAACCGGCGCGTGCGGGAATGTACGCACAAAAAAAAGCGCCCTCCGGGGAGGGCGCAATCAGGGGGAGACCTGTGGCCAAGGCCCGCGTCTTGATCTTACGTGGCGGTGCGGGCCCGGCCTTAGTCCTGAATCAGACCTTACGCAGCCTTGCGTGCGCGCTTGACGGTCTTGCGGGTCGCACGCTTGACGGCAGCGGTCTTGCGACGCACGGCGGCCTTCGGCGCCTCGACTTCCTTCTCGACGATGCTCTCGTAGGCGTGCCTCGCGACGTTACGGAAATCGCGGCCTGCCACCTTGACGATGGTCACTACGCGGGTCGCGTCTTCTGCCATGCGCGCGCGCGTGGCGGGCGTGAGTTCGATCTGCTCGCGCACGAGTTCGATGATGTTCTCCGCGCGAGTCGCGCGCTCGAGGCGCAGCGCCACGTCTGTCAGGGCGGACGTCACGACGTCCGACTGCAGTTCGATCAGGCTCTGCACGGCCGTCTGCGAGACCGACGTCAGCTTGACGCTGGACCGGGCGATCATGCGGACGGGGCTCTTCAGGGCCTTCAGGGTTTCGGCGGAGCCGGTGATGGCTTCGCGCACGGTTTCAGCGGAATTCTTGCGGAAGCTGCGAACCTTGCCGGTGAGCAGATCACCGCCCTCGGCGATGTATTCCTGCATATCTACGAACATGGTGATCTCCTTGGTTGTCCAGTGGTGCTGCATCGCAGCATTGCTGCATTGCACAATAGTCCAGATGGCAACTACTGTCAAATCGGTAGATATGCTCAGCCTTGAGGGGCCCCGCGCCCAGGCGCATCGAAACTCCCTGCGCCACAAGGGTATTTCGGGGCGTCCACGCCCGGTATGTCGCTTGCCTCGAACCCGCCCGTCCCGCAGAGTCCGCCCCCGATGCTTGCCTACCGCACCGACAGTGAAACCCCTCTGCACCCGGGCAAATTCTGGCCTGGACGCAACTCATCTGCGGCGTTCGCGGCGTCCGTTCTGCTGCTGGGAGTGCTGGCCTGGCAGGGTCGCGCGACGGCCCAGGAGGTCGCAGAGAAACCGAGCGTTGCCGAGGCTACGGGATCCGGTCCGTTGGAGACGTCGATCGAGGTGCAGAAACTGGAAGTGAGCGCAGGCCCGGGCGGGCAGGAGATTCGTCGCTGGGTCCCTGCCGAGCGGCTCAATGCCGGGGACGAGGTTCACTACACGTTGCGCGTGCGCAATCCTGGCAAGCAGGCGGTCGACACGATCGTCGTCACCAAGCGCTTGCCGTTTGGTGTGCGTTACCTGCGTGGCTCGGCCACGGGTCCCGCCGCCGAGGTGCAGTTCTCGGTCGATGGCGGTGACACGTTCGCGACGCCCGAGATGCTTGCGCGCGCTGCGGGTGGCGGCAAGACAGGCCAGCGCAAACCGCTCGAGAACGACTACACGCACGTCCGCTGGGTGCTCAGGAAGCCGCTGGGCCCGGCCTCGACTGCGCTGCTGCGTTTTCGCGCGACGTTCTCCTGACGCGCATGGCACTGCCGCTGGCTGAAATCCTGGGCCCCGAAGGGCCACTGGCCCGCGCGCTGCCGGGCTACACGACGCGTCCGCAGCAGATCGAGATGGCGGAACACGTCGCCGCCGCGCTGCAGCAACGCACGCAACTGGTGGTCGAAGCGGGTACCGGTACCGGCAAGACGTTCGCGTACCTCGTGCCCGCACTGCTGTCGGGTCGCAAGGTCATCGTCTCCACCGGGACGCGCGCATTGCAGGACCAGCTGTTTCATCGTGACCTGCCGACGATCTGTGCCGCGATCGGCCGACCCGTGCGCATCGCGCTGCTGAAGGGTCGCGCCAACTATCTCTGTCGTCACCGGCTCGACATGGCCGAACAACAGGCCTATGCGCGCGGGTTGCGTAAGGAAGTTGCGACTGCGTTGCCGAAGGTTCGTTCCTGGTCATACACGACGAAGCGGGGCGACATCGCGGAGTTGCCCGGCATCGGCGAGCCGGATCCCGTGTGGCCGTGGGTGACGTCGACACGCGAGAACTGCCTCGGTGCGGATTGCCCGAAGTTCGAGGAGTGTTTCGTGCTCGCGGCACGACGCGAGGCGCAGGCCGCCGACATCGTCGTCGTCAATCACTACCTGTTGATGGCAGACCTGGTGCTGAAAGAGGAGGGGTTCGGCGACCTGCTTCCCGGCGCCGATGCGATCGTGATAGACGAGGCACACCAGTTGCCTGACGTCGCCGCGCAGTTCCTGGGCTACAGTGTCAGCACGCGTCAGCTCTCCAGCATTTCAAAGGACGTTGCGGGTGAACTACTGCTCGCACAGCAGATGGCGGGCAAGGTCGACGGCGCGCTGAGCGGGTTGGATGCGCAGATCGCGGCTGTGCTGGCGATCACTGGCGGCCAGGACGCACGGCTCGAGCACGCACAGTGGCCGGACCGCCTGCTCGAAGCGTTGAACGGACTGGGTACTCGCACCAAGGAACTGGCTGAGGCCATCGCACCGCTCGGCGCCGACGGGCAAGCCGCGTTCAAGCGCCTGCAGGAGCGGCTCGAGGAAAATGCGGATAGGCTGCGGTCGTTGACGGCCGAGGAAGCGCCGGGCGGCGTGCGCTGGGCCGAAACCAGTGCGCGCAACGTCAGCGCGCATTTCGCGCCCGTGGACGTCGCGAGCCAGCTCTCGTCGCTGATGGAGACGCAACCGTGCGCGTGGATCCTCACGTCAGCGACGCTGGCCGTCGGTGACGACTTCTCCCACTTCAAGCGTCGCAGCGGGCTCAAACGCGCGACGACCGTGCGTTTCGAGAGCCCATTCGACTTCGCGAACCAGGCGCTCCTGTACCTGCCGAAAGGCCTCGGCGAACCGGGTGCGCCGGACCATTCGCGCAACGTGATCAACGCGGCATTGCCGGTGCTCGAAGCGAGCGGCGGCCGTGCGTTCATCCTGTTCACAAGCCATCGTGGCCTGCGCGAGGGCGCCGAAGAGCTCTATCGGCAGTGGGGCGAGACGCCGCCGTTCCCGGTCCTGATCCAGGGCGGCGCCTCGCGCGATCATCTGCTGCGCGCGTTTCGTGAGGCCGGCAATGCCGTGCTGCTCGGCACCGGCAGTTTCTGGGAAGGCATCGACGTAAAGGGCGAGGCGCTCAGCGTCGTGATCATCGACAAGCTGCCGTTCGCGGCGCCGGACGATCCGCTGCTCAAGGCGCGGCTCGCGGCGATCCGCGAGCAGGGCGGCAACCCGTTCTTCGAGGAGCAGGTGCCGCAGGCGGTGATCGCGTTGAAGCAGGGCGTCGGCCGGCTGATCCGCGACGAAACCGACTGCGGCGTGGTGATGCTCTGCGATACTCGCCTGGTGACGAAGGGCTATGGCCGTCAGTTCATCACCAGCCTGCCGCCGATGCGGCGCACGCGCGCACTCGAGGATGTGCAGGCTTTCCTGCGGGAGAAGCTCGGATGAAGCAGCTCCGCCTGCTGGCGATCGACACTTCGAC
>JBAVIQ010000377.1:0-3053 GCA_049687035.1 Steroidobacteraceae bacterium | reverse complement strand
GCTCCTGGTTCCGATCGGCGAAGTCGGCGAGGCTTGCTTTTTGGTCAACCCGTAGATGTGATTGTCGTGCAGCAGCACGGTCATGTTCATGTTGTAGCGGATCGCGTGGATCCAGTGCGCGGCGCCGATGCTGCAGCAATCGCCGTCGCCGGTATTCAAGAACACGTGCAGATCGGGGCGCGCGAGCTTGATGCCCTCGGCGATCGGCAGTGCGCGGCCGTGGATACCGTGGAAGCCATACGTACGCATGTAATGCGGCAGCCGGCTCGAGCACCCGATGCCCGAGACGAAGACGGTCTTCTCGGGTCGCAGACTCTCGTCGCGGCACAAGCGCTGCATTGCCGCGAGGATCGCGTTGTCACCGCAGCCCTTGCACCAGCGGGGGACGCCGCCCTGGTAGTCCTCGAGCGCGTGGCTCTCCTCGGCGAAATGGTGCAAGCACAGCGTGGCGGCGCTCATCGCGAAGTCTCCAGGTGCGTCAGGCGTCGACGCAGTTCGGCATACACGGTTCCCGGCTTGATCGGCCGGCCGCGCACCTCGGTCCAGCAGTCGACGTCGACGAGGTACCGCGCCCGCAACAACATCGCGAGCGCGGAGTAGCGGCGATTGGATTCGTCGATCAACGGATCGTTCGGGTCGTCGGCCCAGTTGCCTTCAACCGTGATCACCTGGCTGAACCCCCGCAGGATTTCACCGATCCCGGGCTGCATCGGTTGCAGGAATGTCAGGTGCGTGGAGGAAACGCGGTGACCTTCACCGCGTAAACGTGCGACGGCTTCCTCGATGGCGCCCTTGGTGCCGCCCCAGCCGACGACGAGCAACTCGCCCTCACGTTCGCCGAACACCGGCGGCGGGGTGAGCATCTTCTGCAGTGTCGCGAGCTTCATGCTGCGCGCACGCATCCCCTGCTCGTTGATCTCCGGGTCGTAGGCGACGCGACTGCTGCTATCGTGCGCGAGACCGGTCAGCGTGTGCATGCCGTTCGGCTGCCCTGGAATGAAGCGCCGGCTGAGACCTGTGACCGGGTCCCAGTCGTAAGGCTTGACACCCTCCGGGACTGGATTCTGGTCGATCGGAGGCGCGAGCCAGTCCGTGGAAAATTGCGGACGCGGAAAAGGTTGCTGCGCCGTCGCGAGGCTCGCATCCGACAGCACGACGACGACCATGTTGAAGGCTTCGGCGAGCCGTCGCGCCGTGATCATCGAATAGAAGCAGTCCTCGATCGTGCCGGGCGCCATGACGACCTTGGGCGCATCGCCGTGACTGCCGAACATGACCGTGAGCAGGTCGCCCTGCTCGACTTTCGTCGGTTGCCCCGTGCTCGGGCCCCCGCGCTGCACGTTGACGACGACGAGCGGGATTTCCGCCATGACGGCGAGGCCCAGTCCTTCCTGCTTCAACGAATAGCCTGGCCCGGATGTGATCGTCACGGCGACCTTGCCCGTGTAGGAGGCCCCGATGGCAAAGGCACACGCAGCGATCTCGTCCTCGGCCTGGTGCACGATGCCGCCCGCGCGCTCGAACACGTCGCTGAGGTAGTGCGAAGCCGACGTCGCCGGTGTGATGGGATACATGGCGCAGATGTCCATGCCCGAGGCGAGCACACCGAGTGCGATGGCCGTGTTGCCGTTGATGACGAGCTGCGGCGCCGTCGCCTTGACCGCGGGTATACGGTACTTAAAATCGAGATTCGACTCGGCCCACTGCCAGCCGGCTTCGAGCAAAGCCACGTTCGACGCGATGACCTTCGCATCTTTCTTGCCGAAGATGAACGCGATCTGGTCTCGTGCAAGATCCATGTCGAGGCTGTAGATGTTGCAGAGCATCCCGAGCACGAACATGTTCTTGCCCTTGCGTGGGTCAGCGACGAGCGCGCGGCACTCCGTCTCCATGGGCACTTCGTAAACCCGGTAGCCCTCGGCGAGGAGCCGATCGCGGGTTTCCGCATACTGACCGGCGATCTTCGCGTCGTCGTGCTGCGCCCACATGTTTTCCAGCAGCACGATGCAGCCGGCCTTGAGTTCGCCTGCATTGACGCGGCCCAGCAACACCTGCTCGTTGAACGCGACCGCGATGTCGGCTTCGTCGCCGCCGTTCGTGACCTGGTGCGTACCGATGCGGATCCGGTTGCCGCTCGCACCCGCAACGCTGCGCGCGGGCGGCTGGATTTCCGCCGGGATGATCTCCACGGTCCACACGCCGTTACCCATGCGCGCGGCGATCGTGCCGAACGACTGGCCGCATTTCTGCGCGCCCTCGCCCGAGTCGCTCATGATCTCGATCACGTGTTGATCGAGCGTCTGCAGGTGTTTGGCGATGGGCGTAGCCGAACCAAGGCGACCGGCATCGGCTCGCGCGCGCAGAGGCGTCACTGCATTCATGGAAATTTCACCTCGGCACGCGGATGCGCGCAAAACCGCGCTCCGCGCGATCAATGCCGAACATGCGGGAACCCGGCTCCGCCGCGGCGTCGCTATAGACATGGTCGGTGTCGCGCAAGCCCAGGAACGCTTTCATTGCACGGGCGGCACGGCGTCCGGCGCCCATGGCTTCGATGACCGTGGCGGCGCCCGTCACGATGTCGCCGCCGGCAAAGACCCCTGGAATCGACGTTGCGAGGGTCGCATCCGTAGCGATGTAGCCGCGCTGATCGAGTTTCAATCTTGACGTCTGGCCGATGATCGGATTGGCGTTGGTACCGATGGCATAGACCACCATGTCGGCCTCGATTTCGAATTCGCTGCCGGCTTCGGGCACAGGACGGCGTCGCCCGGACGCGTCCGGTTCGCCGAGCGTCATGCGGATGCACCGCACGGCGCGAACGTTGCGCTTGCCGTCGTCCAGCAGCTCGACGGGACTGGCGAGCCAATGGAATTCGATCCCTTCCTCTTCGGCGTGGTGGATCTCCTCTGCACGAGCCGGGGCCTCGGCGCGGCTGCGGCGGTAGAGGCAGCAGACGCTCTCGGCGCCGAGGCGACGGCTGACGCGCAGCGCGTCCATCGCCGTATTGCCGGCACCGCTGACGACCACGCGCCGGCCCGGCTGCAAGGGCG
>JBAVIQ010000376.1:0-1711 GCA_049687035.1 Steroidobacteraceae bacterium | reverse complement strand
GAATGAACGTGCCCAGGCTCAGGTAGAACGGATCGTTGAGAATGCTGGGCGCGTCGTCCGTGGCCAGCGCCGATGAACTCGCCAGGACTCCCGTCGTCAACGCCGCGACCGCGCCCAGACTCCGGAGCAACCCGATGGATCTAGCCATACGCATGTCCCTAATTCCCCTTGCGACCAGACGCTTTTCTGCCTTGCAGCCTATCATCCGCGCGGTCTTGAGCGTAACAACTATGTACTTACCCCGACTGTCGCCGGCTGCACTCTGCGTCGCCCGAGCGGCCAGGCTCGTTGCTGGCTTGGTTTCGGCGCGCAGCGACCTGCCCGGCGCGGCCGTCTCACTGACCCGTCCTCCTGGCAACGAATCAAACACGCACTGGCGCCAACTGGACGTATTCTGCGTACTTTCCGGATCGCCGCCTGCAGGCAAAATGCAATGGCACGACCACGCTTGGGAAAGGCCCTGATGACACGCTTACACATTCGATCGGCGGCGCCATCGGCGATCGCCGGCTGCCTGTTGGCTCTTGCCGCTGCCTGTCCGGCAGCCGCTGACCAGGGTCCAGCGCCCGCGGCATCCAGTCGGCCAAGGGTCGGTCTCGTGCTGGCCGGGGGTGGTGCCAAGGGCGGCGCCCACGTCGGCGTGCTCAAAGTGCTGGAAGAAATGCACATCCCCATCGACTGCATCGCAGGCACGAGCATGGGCGCGCTCGTGGGTGGCGGCTACGCGTCCGGCATTCCGGCGGCAGGACTCGAGAAGTTCGTGACTGGCATCGACTGGAAGACGGTGGTCGGTGGGGCGGGCCGGCGCGAACTGCAGACCATAGAGCAGAAGCGCGCCGGGGTTACATACAGCAACGAATTCGAATTCGGACTGCAGAACAAGCGAGTCGTCCTGCCCGGCGGGCTCGTCAACACCAGCAACATCGAGGACCTGCTGCGGACGTACGTCGCAGCGGCACGCGCTCAGACTGATTTCAACAAGCTCCCTATCCCCTACCGTGCTGTCGCGACCGACATGGTCAGCGGTCGCATGGTGGTGCTGAAGGACGGCGACCTCGCCACCGCGATGCGCGCGAGCATGGCGATCCCGGGTGCCTTCGCGCCGGTCCTGACCGAGCAGCACATCCTTTCCGACGGCGGCATGGTCCGCAACATCCCGGTGGACGTCGCGCGCGACCTCTGCGCCGACGTGGTGATCGTCGTGAACCTGGTCGAAGAGGAGGTCAAGCGCGAGAAGCTGCAATCGGCCACCCAGCTGCTGCTCCGCAGCTCGGACGTGGGGATCATGGCGAACGAGAACCTGCAACTGGAGAGCCTGACGGACAAGGACGTGCGCATCGACGTGATCATGGGCGATATCACCACCGCCGACTTCGAGCGCGTGCCCGAGACCGTACCGCTCGGTGAAAAGGCGGCGCGCGGGATGGCGGTCAAGCTGGCCTCACTGGCGGTGCCGGAGGCCCAGTACAATGCGTGGCGCGCCAGCATTACCGAGGGCCAGAATATCGAGACGCGCCTTGCCGACGTCAAGTACATGGGCATGGAGCGGGTAAATCCCGACTATCTGAAGCAGCGTGCGCAAGTGCAGCCGGGGGACACGGTCGACACCGCGAAGATCAGCGCCGAGGCACAGCAGATGGCCGCGCTGCAGGAATTCGAGTCGGTCGAGTACCGGCTGACGGGTGACCCGGGCAACCCGACGCTCGAGTGG
>JBAVIQ010000375.1:0-1548 GCA_049687035.1 Steroidobacteraceae bacterium | reverse complement strand
GCCTTTCCCTGAGCGCGTGTCTGCCTTTCCAAGCTCGGGGAAAGGCTCCGGATCAGCTGCTTGTGACGGCTTTGCGTGCCTGCCTTTCCAAGCTCGGGGAAAGGTCCCGGATCGCACGCCTGTCCCTGAGCGCTTGTGCGCCCTTCCAAGCGCGACAGGGCACGCCGGATCGGGCGCTTTGACTTTCACCCGCGCCCAGCCTCTCCCGGAGGACCGGGAGAGGTATCACGAGCATTCAGCTCAGTGGTGAGCGCCACCCGTATTGAACTGTTCTTCCTCGGTAGAGCCATGCATCGCGGTGGTCGAGGAATGGCCTTCCTGGATCACGTTGGTGACGTCGTCGAAGTAGCCGGTACCCACTTCCTGCTGGTGCGACACGAACGTGTAGCCACGGTCGCGCGCCGCAAACTCGGGCTCCTGCACCTTTTCGACATAGGCGGTCATGCCGCTCTTTACGTACTCCTGGGCCAGGTCGAACATGCCGAACCACATGTTGTGAATGCCCGCGAGCGTGATGAACTGGTACTTGTAACCCATCGCGCCGAGTTCGCGCTGGAACCTGGCGATGGTCGCGTCGTCGAGGTTCTTCTTCCAGTTGAAGCTCGGCGAGCAGTTGTACGCGAGCAGCTTGCCCGGGAACTGCTTGCGGATCGCCTCGGCGAACCTCTTCGCGAACGCGAGGTCCGGCTTGCCGGTCTCGCACCACACCATGTCGGCGTAAGGCGCGTAGGCCAGGCCGCGGGAGATCGACTGCTCGACGCCGGGCTTCGTGCGGTAGAAACCTTCCGGCGTGCGCTCGCCCGTGCAGAACGGCTTGTCGTTCGGGTCGACGTCGTTCGTGAGCAGGTCGGCCGCTTCAGCGTCCGTGCGCGCGAGAATGATCGTCGGCGTGCCGCAGACGTCTGCCGCGAGACGCGCTGCGGTGAGTTTCTGCACTGCTTCCTGCGTCGGCACCAGCACCTTGCCGCCCATGTGGCCGCACTTCTTCACCGAGGCCAGCTGGTCCTCGAAATGCACGCCGCCGGCACCGGCGCGGATCATCGCCTTCATCAGTTCGAAGGCGTTCAGCACGCCGCCGAAACCCGCTTCCGCGTCCGCGACGATCGGTGCGAAGTAATCGACGTAGTCCTTGTGACCTTGCGTGATGCCCTTCGAGTGCTGGATCTCGTCCGCACGCTTGAAAGACGAATTGATGCGCTCGACCACCTTCGGCACGGAGTCGACCGGGTACAGCGACTGGTCGGGATACATCGACATGTAGCTGTTGTTGTCGGCGGCAACCTGCCAGCCCGAGAGGTAGATGGCCTTGATGCCCGCCTTCACCTGCTGCATCGCCTGGCCGCCTGTCAAGGCGCCGAGGCAGTTCACATACGGCTCGGTGTTGACCAGCTTCCAGAGCTTCTCGGCGCCGAGGCGTGCCAGGGTGTGCTCGATCTGCACGCTGCCACGGAGGCGGACGACGTCTTCGGCGGTATAGGTGCGGCGAATGCCGGCCCAACGCGGATCTTTCGCCCAGGAATCTCTCAGTTGTTGAGCGGGATTCGTCAT
>JBAVIQ010000374.1:0-2970 GCA_049687035.1 Steroidobacteraceae bacterium | reverse complement strand
CACCGGGGGTTCCGGCGCGGCGGCGAGCCCCGCCTTCGCGGCGGCCACGCTGCTCGCCCGGAGCACCCGTGCCCGGAGGCGGCACTTCGCGGAAGCGGCGGATCCAGCGGGCGCAGTCGGGGTCGTTACCCATCATCACGTCGGCGGCCATGCACGCCTTCACGATATCGCCGTGCAGCGGATTGGTGATTGCGGAGGTCATGCCCGAGGCGATGGCCATGGTCAGGAAGCCGCTGTTGATGCCATCGCGGGCAGGCAGGCCGAAGCTGATGTTCGAGGCGCCGCAGGTCGTGTTGACCTTGAGTTCCTCGCGCAGGCGCTTCACGAGCCGCATGACCTGGACGCCGGCATGGTTGATCGCGCCGATCGGCATCACGAGCGGGTCGACGACGACGTCGGAGGCGGGGATGCCGTGGTCCATCGCGCGGTGCACGATCTTCTTGGCGACCTCGAAGCGCACGTCCGGGTCTTCGGAGATGCCGGTCTCGTCGTTCGAGATGGCGACGACCGCGGCGCCGTACTTCTTCACCAGCGGCAGCACGGTTTCGAGCCGGTCTTCTTCACCGGTCACCGAGTTGACGAGCGCCTTGCCCTTGTAGACGGCGAGGCCAGCCTCGAGCGCGGCGACGATCGACGAGTCGATCGAAAGCGGCACGTCGGTGATCGACTGCACCAGCTGAATTGCCTTGGCAAGAATCGCCGGCTCGTCGGCCAGCGGGATACCTGCGTTGACGTCGAGCATGTGCGCGCCTGCCGCTACCTGAGCGAGCGCATCCGATTCGACACGGCTGAAATCGCCCGCGGCCATTTCGGCGGCGAGCAGCTTGCGCCCGGTCGGGTTGATGCGTTCGCCGATGATGACGAAGGGGCGGTTGAAGCCGATGACTATTTCGCGCGTCGCCGAGCTGATGACGGTGTCGGTCATGAAAGTTTCCTGTCTTCGTTGATTTGCGTGTCGCGGCCCGGGAACCAGGGAATGCGTGCTGCAAGGATGCCCGAGCGGTCGATGACTTCGGCCACGGATTCTTCCTGGCGATAGGCCATCACGTGCACTCCGCTCACGCCCTTGATGGTGCGGACCTCCTGGATGAGGTCGACGCAGAGGTTGAGGCCTTCGCGGGTCTGGTCCTTGGCGCCCTTAATGCGTTCGATGACGCTGTCGGGAATGTGGATCCCCGGCACGTGCGTGCGCATCCATTCGCCGGCCTTGGCGGTGCGCAACGGCCCCACGCCGATCAGGATGAAGACCTGCTCGAGCAGGCCTGCATCTTCGACGGCGGTCATGAAACGGCGCAGCAAGGGAATGTCGTAGCAGTACTGCGTCTGCACGAACTGCGCGCCGGCCGCAATCTTCTTTGCGAGCCGCACCGCGCGGTGCTCGACGGGCGAGACGTTCGGGTTTTCGGCTGCGCCGAGCAGCACGCGCGGTGCAAAAGTGATCTTGCGGCCGCTCTCGAAACGGTGGTCTTCGCGCAGACCGCGTGCAATACCGAGCAGCGACGTGGAGTCGAGGTCGAATACGGGCTTGGCCTGCGGGTGGTCGCCGGCCTGTACGCCGTCGCCCGTCAGGCACAGCACGTTGCAGACGCCCATGGCCGCGCCGCCGAGGATGTCGCCCTGGATCGCAATGCGGTTCTTGTCGCGGCAGGAGATCTGCATGATCGGTGCGTAGCCGACACGCGTCAGCAGCGCGCAGACGGCGAGGCTCGACATGTGGCAGTTCGCGCCACTGCCGTCGGTCGCATTGATCGCGTCGACGTAGCCGTCGAAGACCCGCGCGCGTTTGTAGACTTCCTCAGGGTCAGCGGAGTCCGGCGGCGCCAGCTCCGCCGTAACGGCGAAAGCGCCCGCGCGCAGCACGCGCTCGAAGCGGCCCGGCGAGGTGTGGCCCGGCAGGATCGGCAGCGGATAGCCCGGCACCGGTTCGTCCTCGAACTTCATGCCGAGGCTCCATTCTTTTCACGCACGACACGCAGCCACGCCGACGTGCCTTCGAGGCGACGATCGACCGGCGGCTGCAACTGCTGGATCGCGTTGAGTCCGCCGGGAATGCGTTCGGCGCCGCTCCAGGCTTCGACCCAGACGCAGCGCATCTCGGGCTTGACCTCGCAGTTGCCATTCGCGCGCACGCCACCGCACGGACCGTTGCGCAATTGCTTGGGGCAGTTCATCGGGCACGACATGCCGGTCGAGCTCAGCACGCAGCGACCGCACATGTTGCAGTCGAACAGCAGACCCTTCACCTGCCGCTCGATCGCCGCGACAGGACGCTCGAGCCGCTGGTAGCCGATGCGCTGGAACAGCGGGTGCAGCTTGTTCAGCACGCCCTCGAACCCGTTGTAGAAGCTGGCCAGGCCGCGGGCGTGCCGAACCGACCAGAGGCGGACCGTGTACATCAGGCAGGTCCGCCTGCAGCAGCGGGCTTGAACGGGTCGGGGAGGTTGACGTCGATGCCTTTCGCGCGGATGAGGCGCTCGAGGTCCTCGTCGGTATAGCGGGCCTCGATCGCTGCGGCGGCGGCCTGTGCCGCAGCCTGCAGCTCGTCGCCGCAGGGCTCGGGCGGAGCGCGGCGCCAGTCCTCGAGGTAAGCGTCGGAACTGCCGCGGCCCGCACGCATGGCGGCACGGTCGACGGCTTCCTGGAAGCGCTGCGACAACTGCACCTTGGCCGTCTCGCGACCGCGCTTCACCACGACCTGCGCCGGTACGTCACGCCACGAGATCACGATCAACGACGCCATGCGGTCTTCTCCCAGGACACCGGATGTTCGCGGCGGGACGCCACGGACGCGAGGCTGCCGGCGAGGTCGCCGTAACCCGTGAAATGCTCTTCGTACTCGAGACCCAGCCGCCGTGCCGCAGTACGTGCGGCGCTCGCGAGCTCCGGATCCGCCGCCTGCACCAGGTACATGAGCTTGCGGTAGTTGCGGAAGTATTCGCTGGCCAGTTCGGGGTGCCGGTCGATGCCGAG
>JBAVIQ010000373.1:0-2174 GCA_049687035.1 Steroidobacteraceae bacterium | reverse complement strand
GACCTGCACCCTGTCCGCAGCCTGTGCATGAAATGTGGAGAAGCTCATCGCCGATTTCCTCCACAGGTTGGGCACATCACCCTGCCAGGGTTCTCAACAGGTTCGAATAGTCCTCGTTGAGCCGCGTCTGCGCATCTCTCAGTCCTTTCACGACCCGGCACGCATGCAGCACCGTAGTGTGGTCTCGACCGCCGAACGCGTCGCCGATTTCCGGCAGGCTGTGATTGGTGAGTTCCTTCGACAAGGCCATCGCCATCTGCCGCGGCCGCGTGATCGAGCGGCTGCGCCGGCGTGACAGCAGGTCGGCCACGCGGATCTTGTAGTACTCCGCGACCGTCTTCTGGATGTTCTCGATCGTGACCAGGCGTTCCTGCAGCGCGAGCAGGTCCTTGAGCGCTTCCTTCGCAAAATCCAGCGTGATCGGCCGACCCGTGAATTGCGAGTTCGCGATCACGCGACGCATGGCGCCTTCGAGTTCGCGCACGTTCGAGCGGATGCGCTTGGCGACGAAGAATGCGACCTCCTCCGGCAGCTCGACGCCGCTGGCTGCAGACTTGCTCATCAGGATCGCGACGCACGTTTCGAGTTCGGGCGGCTCGATCGCCACCGTGAGTCCCCACCCGAAGCGCGACTTGAGACGCTCCTCGAGGCCTTCGACCTCCTTCGGATAGCGGTCACAAGTGAGGATCACCTGCTGCTGCCCTTCGAGCAGCGTGTTGAACGTATGGAAGAACTCTTCCTGCGAACGATCCTTGCCGGCGAAGAACTGGATGTCGTCGATCAGCAGCGCGTCGAGCGTGCGGTACGCCTGCTTGAATTCGTTGATAGTGTTGTGTTGCAGCGCGCGGACCATGTCGCCGACGAAGCGCTCGGAGTGCACGTAGGCGACTTTTGCGTCCTTGTTGCGCGCGCGAATCTGGTTGCCGACGGCATGCATCAGGTGCGTCTTGCCGAGACCGACACCACCGTAGATGAACAGCGGGTTGTAGGCCCGCCCCGGGTTCTCGGCGACCTGGACCGCGGCGGCGCGCGCCAGCTGGTTGCTCTTGCCTTCTACGAAATTCGCAAACGTGAACTCGGCGTTGAGCCGACCGCCGAATTGCGGCAGGGGGTCGATCGTGCGGCGGGGAGGCGCGCCGGGCTGTGACTCAAACGTAGCCGGCGGCCGAGCCACGGGTCGCGGTTGCACCGGCAGGCCGATTCCATCCGTCATCTGCGTTGGAGTGGGGAGCGGCTGTCGCCGTGACCCGATTTCAACGGTCACTTGTGGGGCCGGCGAGGGCACCAGCTCATCGACGAGTTCACTGATGCGCGAGGTGCAGTTCTGATTGACCCAATCGACCACGTACCGGTTGGGCGCCAGCAGTCGCAGCCGGTCCCCGTCCTCGACGGCCTGCAGCGGGCGGATCCAGGTGTTGAAAGCCTGTTCCGGGAGCTCCGCTTCGAGCCGGCGGAGGCATTGATGCCAGAGCGAAATCTCCACGAACCGACGGGCCTTTCTAAGGGACGGTGAGCGCTTGCCAGCGGGAAGGGGCGGCGAGTGTATACCGGCCTCGCGGCCTGTGGATATCTTCAGTTGAGGTTGACTCTGCCGGGGTCCGTGCGTATTCTCTCCGGCCCTTTTACGGCCAGTGCATGTTGTTGTTTCTGGTCCTGTTTTCCGGTCCTGTTTAGGACACTTCGGAGCCGAAGATGAAGCGCACATTCAACCCGAGCAACCTGCACCGCAAGCGAGTCCACGGCTTCCGTGCGCGCATGGCCACCAAGGGCGGTCGTCTCGTTCTCGCCCGTCGTCGCGCAAAGGGCCGCAAGCGTCTTGCGGTCTGACCGTTCTCACGACCAGTAACGATCGCACGCCTGTCTCGCGACGCTTCCCGCGCGCGAGCCGCCTGACCGACAAACCCCAGTTCGACGCCGTTCATCGGCAAGGTCAGCGATCTTCCGATGCGCTGTTCCTCGTGATCACCCGTCCCAACGCAGTCGGCCAGGCCCGGCTTGGGCTCGCCGTCGGCATCAAGGCCGCGGGCAATGCCGTCAAGCGCAATCGCATCAAGCGCCTAGCGCGCGAATCGTTCCGCCACCGCCAGCGCGACCTGCCTGCCCTGGATATCGTCGTCAATGCGCGACCGGCCGCCACCACGAGCAGCAGCGACGAGATCCGCGCGAGCCTGCAA
>JBAVIQ010000372.1:0-2322 GCA_049687035.1 Steroidobacteraceae bacterium | reverse complement strand
CGCGCGTGAGTTCGACATCGACCTGCGTCGCTCCGTGCTCGTGGGTGACAAGGAGTCGGACATCATGTCGGGCGTCGCGGCAGGGGTGGGCTGCAATGTGCTTTACTGGCCGAAATCCGGCCGCGCGCAACCGTCTGCTGCGACATTGGCGTCGCAGACCGCAACTCATCTGGCGGATGTCGTCCAGCTCCTCGGTGATTCACAAGGCACATGACTTGAGCGCACGACCTCAATGCACGTTCTGAACCCGCAATTCAAGGATATGTGCGTCCACCAGGACCAGTCGGTCCTGCATGCCATCAATCGGCTGGAAAGTAACCGCGTGCAGATTGCCTTCGTGCTCGACTCCTCCGACCGACTGGTCGGTGTGGTCACCAACGGCGACGTACGGCGCTTTCTGCTCGAGGGCGGCGAGACCAGCGACAGCGTTCAACTGTGCATGAATCGCACCTACCGCTCGGCACCCGACAAGGCATCGCGTGAGGATCTGCTCAAGCTGCTCGACCTCGGGTTCAATGCCATTCCCCGCGTCGACGGGGACGGACGGTTGATCGACGTGATCACGGCAGAACACCTGCCGACCGTACCCGAGGCGCCGATCTTCACGCGCGCGCGCGCACCGGTCCGCGTGAGCTTCGGCGGTGGCGGGTCGGACCTCACCTACTTTTTCGTCGATCACCCTGGCGCCGTGCTGAGCACGACGATTTCGCTGTTCTGTCACGTAACGCTCGTCCCGCGGAACGATGCCGAGATTCACCTGCACGCCGAGGATCTCGACGAGGTCGAATCCTACGCATCGCTTGCAGACCTGCAGTCGCGAATGAATCGCGCGAGCCTCCTGGCCGCGACGGTCGCAGTCATCAAGCCGGCATCCGGCTTCAGCCTCTACGTACGCTCGGATTTTCCGGTCGGCTCGGGCCTCGGTGGTTCGTCGGCAGTTACCACGGCCATCGTCGCGGCATTCAACGAGTTGCGGCTCGACCGCTGGACCACCTATGAGATCGCAGAGCTCTGTTACCAGGCCGAACGCCTTTGCTTCGGCATCGCCGGCGGCTGGCAAGATCAGTACGCGTCGGCATTCGGCGGCTTCAACCTGATCGAGTTCGACGGCACGCGTAACCTCGTGCACCCCATCCGGCTCGAGGATTCGGTGGTCAGCGAACTCGAAGAGTGCCTGATACTCTGCGATACGCAGATATCGCACGAATCCGGCAAGATTCACCACGAACAGCGGGTCGAGTTCGACCGCGACAGCAAGGCGAGCGAACTCAAGGCGGCCGTGGACCTGTGCCGGAAGATGCATCGACACTTGATCCGTGCCGAGCTGATCGAGTTCGGGCGGGACCTGCATGCCGCCTGGCAACTCAAGCGCGGATTCGCCGCGTCGGTAACGAACCCGCACATGGATCACATCTACGCATCCGCGATGAATGCAGGTGCAATGGGCGGCAAACTGCTGGGCGGCGGCGGCGGCGGATTCTTCCTGTTTTTCGTGCAGCCACGCTGCCGCAAGGCGGTCACCGAAGCGCTCGTAGCAGCCGGCTGTCGCATCTTTGCTTTCCGCTTCGAATCGAAAGGTGTCACTTCGTGGCGGTCCAAGCTGACATGAAGCCGCAGACTTTCGACATCGGCGGCTTCGAAATCGGCGGTACGCGGGTCTTCGTGATCGCCGAGATCGGCAACAATCACAATGGCTCCATCGAGCTCGCACGGCAGTTGGTGGACGCCGCGATCGAGTCCGGCGCGGACTGCGTGAAGTTCCAGATCCGGGACCGCAAGGCCTTGTACCGGACCCGCAGCGATGGCTCCGTGACCGAGGACCTGGGGGTCGAATACATCCAGGACCTGCTGAACAAGGTCGAACTGTCGGTCGCAGAGCACCGGGCGATTCGCGAGTACTGCCGGCAGAGAAACGTAATCTACATCTGCACGCCATGGGACGAGCCAAGCGTGGATGTCCTTGCCACGTTCGATGTGCCCGCGCTCAAGATTGCCTCGGCCGATCTCGCCAACCCCTACCTCATTCGCAAAGCGGCCTCGCTGCGCAAACCGCTGATCCTGTCGACCGGCATGTCGTTCGAGCACGAAATCATCCGCACTGTCGCCCTGCTCCGCGGCCTGGGCGTTCCGTTTGCCCTGCTCCACTGCAACAGCACGTACCCGGCTCCGGAGAGCGACATCCAGCTCGGCTATCTTGGGCGGCTGGCGCAGTTGCACGAGTTCGTGGGCTACTCGGGCCACGAACGCGGCATCGCAGTGACCATCGCAGCCGTCGCGCTCGGCGCGAAGATCGTCGAGCGGCACATCACGCTCGACCGCTCC
>JBAVIQ010000371.1:0-1763 GCA_049687035.1 Steroidobacteraceae bacterium | reverse complement strand
CGGAGAAGGGCATCGCTCAGCGCTATGCCGGCGGGCGGCTCGGCAACGTGCAGCAGATCACGGCCGAACCGGGCGACTTGCAGCTGGCGCCGGCATCGATCGATGCCGCGCTGTTCGTGATGAGCTACCACGACGCGTACTGGCGTCCGGAGGACGGCTCCTGGAACAAGACCGACCCGGCCGAACTGCTCAAGCGGCTCTTCGCCGGGCTCAAGCCGGGTGGCGTGGTCGTCGTGCAGGATCACGTCGCGAATCCGGGCGGTGACGTCGCCAAGGTAGTGGACACGCTGCACCGGATCGATCCGGCGCTCGTGCGGCGGGACTTCGCCAAGGCCGGGTTCGTCCTCGACGGCGAGAGCAAGGTGCTGGCGCACGCCGAAGATGACCACACCAAGCTCGTGTTCGACGAGTCCATCCGCGGCAAGACTGACCAGTTCATCTACCGCTTCCGCAAGCCAATCCCCTAAGATGCCGGCGCGCGGCCGTGGCCGCGCGTCAAGCTGGACAGAATGGAACGGACGGTATCCGCAGCGGGTGACGGCGTGCTGCGGCTCGCGATGTGGTCGGGCCCGCGCAACCTTTCGACGGCGTTCATGCGCTCGTGGGAAAACCGCGGCGACACGATCGTCATCGACGAGCCGTTCTACGCGCACTACCTGAAAGTCACCGGCCTGGATCATCCCGGCCGCGACGAGATCATTGCGCACCAGGAATCCGACTGGCGTCGCGTGGTCGAATCGCTGCTGGCCCCGGTACCGTCGAACATCCGCGTCTTCTACCAGAAGCAGATGTCGCACCACCTGCTGCCGCACATGGGACGCGAGTGGCTCGACTCGGTGACGCATGCCTTCCTGATCCGCGACCCGTCCGCGATGCTGGCGTCGCTCGGCGGGAAGCTCACGAACTTCGATCTGCTGGCCACGGGCCTGCCGCAGCAGGTCGAGATCTTCGAGCACGTGATGCAGCGCACAGGCAAGGTGCCTGCCGTGCTCGACTCCGCCGACCTGCTCGAACGCCCCGAGCCGATGCTGCGTGCGCTCTGTGATGCGCTCGGCGCGCCGTTCACGGATCGGATGCTGTGGTGGCCCGCGGGGCGGCGTGAATCGGACGGCATCTGGGCCAGGCACTGGTACGACCGGGTCGAGCAATCGACCGGTTTCGAGCCGCCGCCACCCAAAACACCGGAGGCCGCTGCGGTGCAACCGCTTCCCCCCGCCGTCGCGGAGATCGCCGCGCGGTGCCGTCCGATGTACGAGAGGCTGCGCGCACACCGTTTGCGCGCTTGAGGTGATCCCTTGCTGCAGAAATTCGATGAACGTAATCGCAACCTGATCGTCAACGTCAGCGGCGAACTGGTGCATCGTGACCAGGCGCGCATCAGCCCGTTCGACTCGTCCGTGCAGGGCGGCGACGCAGTCTGGGAAGGGTTGCGGCTCTACAGCGGCCGCATCTTCCGGCTCGAACAGCACCTCGATCGCCTGGTGAATTCGGCGAAGGCGCTCGCGTTCGCGCAGATCCCGACGCGCGAGGCGATCACGCAGGAGATTCGCCGCACGCTCGAGGCCAACGGGATGTTCGACGGCGTGCACATCCGCCTGACGCTCACGCGTGGCGTGAAGGTCACCTCAGGGATGGATCCCCGGCTCAATACGCAGGGGCCGACCCTCATCGTGCTCGCCGAGCACAAGGTGCCCGTGTATGCGAAGGGAGGCCTGAGCCTGGTGACCAGCAGCGTGCGGCGCTTCCCGCCCGACTGCCTGGAC
>JBAVIQ010000370.1:0-5732 GCA_049687035.1 Steroidobacteraceae bacterium | reverse complement strand
AGCCAGTTGACGAACAGCGTCACGCCGATGCCGCGGACATGCCCGCGCACTTCGCTGAGCGCGCCGAAGTCCACCTTCACCAGCATCGGAATGATCATGACCCAGATCAGCACGCCTACGGCTAAGTTGACCTTGGCCACTTCCATCCGCCCGATCGTCTGGAAGAGGTCGGGGAAGTAGTGACCCGCGGCCGTGCCGACGATGATGCAGGCGAAGACCCAGAGCGTCAGGTACCGTTCGAACGTATTCATCGGTGGGTTCGTCTGCTGACGTTCCAGGGACTGGATGCCGTTTGCTGCAGGCATGTTCGACACCTCAGCGGACCTGTTCGCCGATTCGATCCAGTTCCGACTTCAGGCGCGCGCGATCCTGCCGCAGGTCCTGCAGCGGCAACGCGATGCAGGCCTCGATGCGCCGGCGCAGCGTCTGGTATGCCGCCATGAACGCGGCATCAATTTCCGCGTCGGTGCCCGTCGCGTGCGCGGGGTCCTCGACGCCCCAATGCGTGCGCAACACCGGGCCCAGGTACGCCGGGCAGGTTTCGCCTGCCGCACTTGCGCACACCGTGACGACGATGTCAGGAGTCACCGGCAGCTCGTCCCACGATTTGCTGTGGTAGCCGTCGGTGGCAATGCCTTCGCGCTCGAGCAAGGCGAGCGAGCGAGGATGCACCTTGCCCGTGGGCTGGCTGCCGGCGCTCATTGCGTGCCAACCCGCCGGGGCCAGGTGATTGAAGGTCGCCTCACCCAGGATCGAGCGACAGGAATTGCCGGTGCAGAGAAAAAGTACGTTCATCTTGCGCTAGGCCGCGCAGCGGCGAAGATCACGGACGGAGACACGGACACGAAAGCGTTTCATGCGGAACTCCTCTTGCGCCGGGTGGCGACAGGGGCCGAACATTCCGGTGCACAGGTGGCGGCGAGGCTGCAGCAGTTGTCGGTCAGGTAACCCACCAGCGTACGCATGCGCTCGAAGTTGGGGCTGTAGTAGATGAACCGGCCGTCCCTGCGTGCGGCCACTAGGCCCGCCACAGCCAGTTCCTTGAGATGGAAGGAGAGCGTGGGCCCGGCGATTCCAAGCTGCTCGCTGATCTCGCCGGCCGGGTAGCCGTCCGGTCCGCGCTGCACCAGCAGGCGGAAGACCGCGAGCCGGGATTCCTGGGCGAGGGCCGCGAGCGCGGCGACGGCGTCTCTTTCGTTCATATTTCCATATATATCAAAATACAACAGGCGAGAGCAAATCCGGTTGACCGTAGTTGCATGGGCACGAACACTACGTCGCGATCGAAGGAGTACTGATGTCCCGGTTGGTGCGCATTGCCGCGGCGATGCTGTCGTTGTTCTCATGCGCCGCCTCCTTCGCCGAGGAACCGGTTCGCGTCTTTGCGGCCGCCAGCCTGACCAACGTCCTGACTGAGATCGCGTCGCAATGGCAGGAGCGTGGCCACCCTGCGCCACGACTGGCATTCGGCGGCACGGCCACCCTGGCGCGACAACTCGCGGCCGGGGCGCCGGCGGACCTGTTCGTGGCGGCGGACGGTCGCTGGATGGATGAACTCGAGCAACAAGGGCAACTCGTGCCGGGAACGCGGATCGACTTGCTCGGCAATGAACTGGTCCTGATCGCGCCGAGAGGTCGCAGGTTCGACGTTGCACTGCGTCCCGGCTTCCCCTTCTTTCGCGCATTTCAGGGCAAGCTGTGCATCGGCGAGCCGGGTATCGTGCCGGCAGGAACCTATGCGAAACAGGTGCTCGAATCTCTGCAATGGTGGGACTCGCTGCAAGGCCGGATCGTCGGCACGGAGGACGTCCGATCCGCACTCGCGTTCGTCGAGCGTGGCGAATGTGCCGCGGGCATCGTCTACGCGACGGATGCAGCCATCAGCGACGAGATCGTGGTGATTGCACGCTTCCCTCCGCAGAGCCATGCCCCCATCGTCTACCCGGTCGCGTTGCTCAGGAATTCAACGCCGCAAGCGCGCGACTTCCTTGCGTACCTCCGTAGCGGAGCGGTCGCAGCGACCTTTCGCCGTCACGGTTTTGCGCCGTTGGGTGCGAGCCACTGACCGCCATGCTCTCGCCTGCTGAATGGGACGCCCTGCGCCTGTCGGCCCGTGTGGCCCTGTGGGCCACGCTGCTGTGCCTGCCCTTTGGCATCCTGGTCGGCTGGTTGCTCGCCCGCCGCGAGTTTCGCGGCAAGTTCCTGGTCGAAGCGCTCGTGCAGTTGCCCATGGTGTTGCCGCCCGTCGTTCCGGGTTATGCGCTGCTGCTCCTGCTCGGCACGCAAGGACCGATCGGTCGCTGCCTGTACGAGTCGTTCGGCATCACGCTGGCCTTCACCTGGAAGGGGGCGGTCATCGCGTCCGCAGTCATGGCCTTCCCGTTGCTGGTGCAGCCCGTGCGCGTTGCATTCCGGCTGATCGACTCGCGGCTTGAACAGGCGGCGACGACGCTCGGCGCGACGCCGTGGAATGCATTCCTCACCGTCGCCTTGCCCCTCGCGTTGCCGGGCGTGCTCGCGGGTTCCGTGCTGTGCTTTTCGCGCAGTCTCGGCGAGTTCGGTGCGACGATGGCTTTCGTCGGCAACATTCCGGGCGAAACACGGACGCTGCCTCTCGCCATCTACAGTTTCATGAACGTGCCGGACGGCGAGGGCGCCGCGCTGCGGCTGGCAGGGCTCTCCATCGCGCTCGCCCTGTTCGCGCTGGCTGTGAGCCACTGGCTGACACGCCGTGCCGAGCGGCAACTCGGCTACCTCGACCATCACGTGCCGCGTGCTTGAGTTCAACCTGGAGTTCGAGCGGGGCGGCTTCGTGCTGCAGGCGGCGGCCCGCATCGAGGCGGGAGCGACCGGAATTTGCGGTCCTTCGGGTTGCGGCAAGAGCACGTTGCTGGCGCTGCTCGCCGGGCTGCTGCCGCCGCGCTCGGGAACGCTGTCGTTTCGCGAACAGACGCTCGTCGACGTTGCCGCAAGGAAGTTCGTGCCGGCCTGGCAGCGGCACTTCGCGCTGGTGTTCCAGGACGGGCAGCTGTTTCCTCATCTCACCGTGCAGGACAACCTGCTGTACGGGTACAGTCGTCGCGCGGCAGGTGAGCGGCGTTTCGAGTTGCCGCAGGTGCTCGAACTGCTGGAGATCGGTCCGCTGGTGGCGCGGCGTCCCGCACAGCTTTCGGGCGGCGAGCGACAGCGCGTCGCACTCGGTCGCGCATTGCTCTGTTCGCCGCAATTGCTGTTGCTGGACGAGCCGCTGGCTTCCCTCGACGAGCGCCTGAAGCAGCAGATCCTGCCGTTCCTGCGGCGCGTAAAGAAAGAGACGCAGCTGCCGATGCTGTACGTGTCGCACGCGCGCGCCGAGGTCGAATACCTGGCCGATCGCACGTTGTGGATGGAGGCCGGGCGGTTACTGACCTGAGCGCACCCAGGGTTCCGCAGGACGGGTGCCCTGCGGAACTGCCGCAGCGCGTGCTATTCGGCGAGCATGTCGCCCGAGCCGCCGAACTCCTTCGGGAAGTCCTTGAACTTCGGCAGGCCGTCCTTCACGGCCATGACTTTCTCGCCGTAGTGCACGTGCAGCGTGGGTTTGTAGCTGAGGCCGGCCACCGAACCCGCCGGCACGTCGACCATGCCCATGCCCGGATGTCCGACGAGGACCGCGGCACCGCAGCTCTTGCAGAACTGGCGGTGGCTGTTCTCCGTCTTCTTGTACAGGCGGAGGTTGTCGGCACCCTTCGTGATCTTCACGCTCGCCGCGGGCCAGAGTGCGGCCGCATGGATGGGTGCGCTCAACCAGCCGCGGCACGAACTGCAGTGACAGAAAGCCTGCACGGCCGGGTCGCCCGTGATCTCGAGCTGGACTGCGCCACACATGCAACCCGCTTTGTAAGTCGACATCGGTTTTCCCTGCCCAGTGAATGCGACCGGGGGTCGCGACCGGGGAAGAATAGTCCGACTTGAAGGCTTTATGCACGTGGCGTTGCAACAAGGGCCCGCCATGCGATGACTGCGTCGGTTGCGTGAATCCCGCGGAACAGGGGTTCAGGGCACCTCGACCAGCAGGCTGCAGCAGGTGACGCCCGCTTCAGCCTTGGCCAGTTCCAAATGCGGCACGGTCACGACCGTAAGTCCTGCGGCCTCGAGTCGTGCGCGGGTGCGCGCATGCTGCAGCGGATGGATCACCGCACCAGCCAGCGCCAGGGCGTTCGCGGCGTGCGGTTCGGCGGGATCGACTGTCAGCGCCCGATAGCCGGTGAATGCGTCTGCTTCGACCCAGGCCGGATTCAGCAGCAGCAGGTCGTCTGCGATGCGTGTCACCGCTGATTTCAGATGCAGGCAGCCTGTGAATGCCAACGGGATCACTTCGTAGCCAAACGGTGCGAGCAGATCGGCCAGTTGCTGGATCGCGCCGCGGGTCGTGCGCGTCGACAGGCCGATGTAGATCCTGCGCCCAGCGACCAGTACGTCACCGCCGTCGAGGGTTGCGGGCGCGCGAACGTAAACCAGGGGTCGATGTGCGGCAAGCACAGCTGCGACGGAGGCCGTCTCCGGCTGCCTGGAGCGCGCGCCCGGCCGAGTGATTACAGCCACTTCGTCGAGCACGACGGCCGTGTCTTCGACGAAGACGCCGTCCGGCAGTTGTGGTGTCGAGGGCAATCGCCGCACTTTGGCGCCGAGGCGTTCGAGCACCGACTCGTACACTTTGTGCTCGGCCTGCGCGCCAGCGACGTCCAGCGGTTCACGCTCGAGATGCGTGAGTTCGCAATCGGCGAGCGCCGGACTGACCTCACGGGTGTAGGCAATCAGCATCGCATTAGTCCAGCCAGGCAAACCCGTCGTCGCCCACAGTATCAAGGAACGAGGAGCCGCACGCGGGTCGCGTGCCGGGCAGGCGTTCAGCGGCCGGTGTCGCGCCAGAGATCGAACCGCTCCAGGACCCCGTCACGCGTTCGCACCACGTGCGCGCCCGGCGTGTCCCGCAGAAACTGCAGCTGGTCGCGGGTGATCGGTGCCGAGAGCGGCAGTGCGCTGCGCGAGGGGACTGGAATCGGCGGCTCATTGACGCCGATCGAACGGAACCCGTCCGGCATCGGCTGCAGCGGCAGCGTACGGTCATCGGCAATGATTTCGTAGTGGCTGTCGCTTTCCGGGACGGCACGTTTGTCCAGCGTGGACCAGGCGTAACCCACGAGATGCGTGGCGTGCCGGCCGGACGTGTTGACGTCCACAGCCGTGAGCGTGACGTAGTCGCGCGCGTTCACGCCCAGTTCGGGGCGGTCGCAGGCGAAGACCATGGACTCCCCGGCAACCGTGATCGTCGCAGCGGTGCGTTCGTCGAGGTATTCGCGTGGACCGGCCGGTTGCTCGCTTGCGCAACCTGCCATGAGGATCGCGGTGAGCAATGTTCCCGTTGCCAGTGCGATCGAGACCCGCCTGCAGATCCGTGTCCCGCCGTCGCGCGAATGGCCGCTAGAAGTCATACCGATAGCCAAGGCTGAAATAGTAACGGGACGTGTCTTCGGAGATCGTGCCCATGTCGCGCGATCCGATCTCGGCCCCGCCTTCCACCTCGAACGTCAGGTGCTTGCCGCGCATTTCCGCCCGCAGTGCCGGTGAATACACCAGCGAGGTGGAATTGTCGCTCTCGAGCTTGCGTTGGTCCAGACGCAGCCGGGGGCCGAGGCGCCAGCGCTCGCCGATCGGCAACTGCGTGCCGACGCCGAGCGAAAGCATCCGCG
>JBAVIQ010000369.1:0-3928 GCA_049687035.1 Steroidobacteraceae bacterium | reverse complement strand
GAATGACCGTGACGATGATGGCCACGGCCAGCACCGCACCCGGATAGAACAGCGCCTTCTTGATCTTCTTCTTCAGGGCCTCGGTCTTTTCCTTGTAAGTCGCAATCTTCTCGAGCACCGTCTCGAGCGCACCCGCGTGCTCGCCGGCCTCGACCAGGTTCACGAACAGGTCGTCGAAATACAGCGGATGCTTCGCCAATGCCTGGTTCAAGGAGTTGCCGGTCTCGATGTCGCTCTTGATCGACAGTACGAGTTTCTGCACGGCAGGCTTGTCGTTGCCGACGCCGATGATCTCGAAGGACTGCACCATCGGGATGCCCGCATTCAGCATCGTGGCGAGCTGCCGGGCGAAGAGGGCGATGTCTTCGGCGGTAACCTTGCCTTCGCTCTTGAAGAGCTTGGATTCCTTGCGGACCTTGGTCGCGGCGATACCCTGCTTGCGCAGGTCTGAACGCATCTCGAGTTCGTCGCGGGCGAGGCCGCGACCCTTGACGCGATTGCCTTTCTTGTCCTTGCCTTCCCAGAGGAAGGTCGCCTGCTTGGATACGGCGAGTTCTGCCATGTCGTTGGAGTCCCGGTTCCCTTAGGTTCAGTCGACGGTGACGCGGTTGATTTCTTCGAGCGAAGTGATCCCCATACGCACCTTGTTGATGCCTGCCTGGCGCAGGCCCCAGACACCTTCACGAGTTGCCTGCTGCTTGATGTCGAGCACGCTGCCGCCCATCATGATGATGCGTCCGATTTCTTCGGACACCGGCATCACCTCGTACAGACCCGTGCGCCCCTTATACCCGTCCGTGCAGTTGCTGCAACCCACGGGATGATAAATCTGGAGTCCGTTCGCGATTTCCTCGTCCCCGAAGCCCTCTTTCTTGAGCGCCTCGGCCGGAATCTTCATCGGTGCCTTGCAGCTGTTGCACAGCCTGCGCGCCAGGCGCTGGGCGATGATCAGGCTGACCGACGTGGCGATGGCGTAGGGTTTCACGCCCATGTCCACAAGGCGCGTCAGGGTCTTGGGCGCGTCGTTGGTATGCAGTGTCGAGAGCACCAGGTGACCCGTCTGGGCGGCCTTGATCGCGATCTCGGCAGTCTCGAGGTCGCGGATTTCGCCGACCATGATCACGTCCGGATCCTGGCGCAGGAAGGCGCGCAGGGCGCCAGGGAAGGTCAGCCCGACCTTCGGGTTGATGTTCACCTGGTTGATGCCGGGCAACATGATTTCGACGGGGTCTTCGGCCGTCGAAATGTTCGTGTCCTCGGTGTTGAGGATGTTCAGGCCCGTATACAGCGACACCGTCTTGCCGCTGCCGGTCGGGCCGGTCACCAGGATCATGCCGTGCGGCCGCGCCAGGCAGTCCATGTACAGCTTCTTCTGGAAGGCTTCGTATCCCAGTGCGTCGATGCCCAGCATCGCGCTCGAGGGATCGAGGATACGCATCACGATCTTTTCGCCGAACAGCGTCGGGCACGTGCTCACGCGGAAGTCGATGGCCCGGTTCTTCGAGATCTTCATCTTGATGCGGCCGTCCTGCGGCACGCGGCGCTCGGCGATGTCCATGCGGGACATCACTTTCAGGCGGGCTGCCATCTTGATGGCCAATTGCACCGGCGGGTTGGCAACTTCCTTCAGGATGCCGTCGAGACGGAGCCGAATACGGTAGCTGCGTTCGTACGGCTCGAAGTGGATGTCCGACGCACCTTTCTTGATCGCGTCCAGCATCACCTTGTTGATGAAGCGGACGATCGGCGCGTCGTCGACCGCGTCGGAGGAGCGATCCGAGTCCCTGGCAGCGTCGTCATCCTCACCCGAGGTGACTTCGAGACCGTCCATTTCGAAGTCGTCGCCGGCGAGGTCCGGCATCGACGTGTCGACCTGCTCGAGCGAAGTCGCGAGCAGCTTGCTGAGCTTGTCTTCCTCGACGACGACCGCTTCGATCGAAAAGCCGGTGGCGAACTTGACCTCGTCCAGGGCGTGCAGGTTCGTCGGGTCGGAGATCGCGATAAAGAGTTTCTTGCCGCGCTTCACCAGTGGCAACAAGCGGTGCTTGCGCAGGATCTTTTCACTGACGATGCGTACGGTGTCGAGGTCAGGATGGATGGAGTCCAGGTCCAGCAGCGGGGCGCCGAATTCCTGCGAGGCCGCAATGGCGATCTCGCGCGCGTCGGCAATGTTGTGCTCGACCAGGTACGAGACGACCCCCACCCGGCGTTCCTTGGCCGCGGCGATCGCGTCGACCATCGCCGAGTCGGCCACGAGGCCGTCCACCACCAACCGCTGCGGCAGGCCCTGCAGGCCCGAGCGATTGGTCGTCTGGGTCAAGGTCGCGAAATCGTTCATGTGCTTGGCGCGAATCTTCCGTTACGGCGAGGTGCTGCAGCCAGTCTGGGGTCGGTAGCAAATGTTAAATCAGAAGTCCGATTCTCGGCATCCCGTCCCGGCTCTGTCGGGATGCAGTTCACGAATCTGCGATGCGCGTCGAAGCCCCCCTAGGGCGGGACACCTGACTTCGACATAATACGGGCACGCGAAGTCTTTTGCGCCGGCAATGTGCGGGCGCAGAGCCCGGAAAACACGCCAATTCAGCCGAATTGCGGCCAAGAGGGGATCTGACCATTGTCGACCGATGCCGGCCACTCGCGGTCATGGGGGGCGACGTTCGAGTCCCAGGGCCCCCGACAAGGGTTCGACTGCCTGGATCGTGTCGCCATCGGGTACCTGGGGCTGCCGGTTCTGATCTTCCTTTGCGGGTGGCTGAAGTGGTGGGCAGGACTGCCCCTGGCCCTGCTGTGCCTGGCGGGCAGCCGGGCACTGTGGCCAGCGCGGGATCCCGGCACGAACCGGATGCCGATCGGCCTGCCGGTCGGCCTGCTGGTGGTCGTGGTGGCCATCGTCTGGTCGGCTTTGGGCGGGGCCGGTCATCTCTTCTTCGCCAATTTTGACTGGACCACGCGCGACATCGTGCTGCGCGACCTGGTGGTGGGCGCATGGCCGGTCGGATATGGCGAGGTCGATGGCGCGCCGCTGCTGCTGCGGGCGCCGCTGGGCTTCTACCTCCCCGCTGCCGTCGCAGGCAAGGTTTTCGGTCTCGGCGCGGCCGACCCAGCGCTGCTGGCCTGGACCGCGATCGGCGTCGCCCTGTTCCTGGCCCTGGCCGTGTCGCGGATTGCGAGCCTGCGTGCTGCGACGGTCGTTGTGCTCGTACTCGTCTTCTTCAGCGGCATGGACCTGGTGGGCACCGTGCTCAGGGGCGGCTTGCAGCTCGCAGGTCATCTGCGGATCACCGATCACCTGGAATGGTGGGCCGAACGGTTCCAGTATTCGTCCAACACGACGCAGCTGTTCTGGGTGCCGAACCACGCGCTGGCCGGCTGGATCGCGACGGCGCTGCTCGTTCGTCATGCAGATCGCCCCGGGTTCGCCCGCATCGTGCCGCTGGTGGTCGCACTGATCCCAATCTGGTCCCCGCTGACTGCCGTGGGATTCCTGCCACTGGCCGGCGTCTGGTGGTTGCAACAGCTCGTGAAGGAACGGACTCTGCGCCTGATCGACCCGGTGGCGTTGGCCGCTGCGGTTGCGATCGCACTCGCCACGGGGGCCTACCTCGTCATGGGCGCGGCTGAGATACGTTCTGGCGTCACGGTCCGTGCGGGGGAATCGCTGCAGCTCTACCTGCCGCACTACCTGCAGTTCGTGTTGCTCGAGGGCGGCATCCTCTGGTTGCTGCTGCTTGCCTTGCGCGTGAATGGTTTGCTCATCGTGGCCGGTCTCGTGCTGCTGGCGCTGCCCTTTGCGGCGTTCGGGCCAAGCAACGATCTTGCCATGCGCGGTTCCATCCCGGCGCTGGTCGTCCTGGCGCTGGCGGCCGCATCTGCATTGGCGCATCCGGCGGCGGCCCTGCAGCGCCGTGTGTTCTGGCCCATTCTCCTG
>JBAVIQ010000368.1:0-3164 GCA_049687035.1 Steroidobacteraceae bacterium | reverse complement strand
CCTGAGTAGGTCCTCGCATCCACGAAGAGCCTTGTTGCAAAAGCAACAAATAAGAATAGAATGTGCTAATGGAGCGCATTTCCCCTATCATGATCACCCACGCCCTGGCGGACGGGGCAAACCTGCGCCCGGCCGAAGTCCTGACGCGCGCCCTGGTGAAGGCCGGCAAAGAACTCGGCCTGACCCAGGCGGATCTCGGCGCCATCGTCGGCCGTGACCGCACCGCGCTGAGCCGAGGCGCCCTCGAACCCGACACCAAGTCAGGTGAGCTCGCGCTGCTGTTGATCCGCGCCTACCGCGCGCTCTTCGTACTCGTGGGCGGCGAACCGCGGCAGATAAAGCACTGGATGCGCACCCACAATCATCACGTGGGCGGCGTGCCCGCCGAGCTCGTCCGCACCGTGCCCGGCCTCATGCGCGTCGTCGAATACCTCGACGCCATCCGGGGCCGCGTGTGAGCGACCTCTGGGAGGCGTGCTCCGGCCGCGCGGTTCCCGTGACCCTGACCGGCGAAATCTTCCGCCTCGTCGAGAGCCAGGAACAGGTCGCGACGAATGGCCTCGTGCGTAACCTTGCCGAGCAGGCGTTGCTCGAAGACCTGATCGAAGCCTCCAAGCCGAAGCTCCCCGGACCGGCAATCGGCCTGCACTACCTGTTGGCGACGCCGTTTCGCTATCCGCCGCTGCCCTGGGGCTCGCGGTTCGGCAGTCGCTTCGAACCCGGCCTGTTCTATGCCGCGCGGACCACCGATACGGTGCTCGCCGAGAGCGCGTACTACCGTTTCGTCTTCTGGTCCGGCATGGCCGCACCACCGCCCGCGCCGCTCGATACTCGGCACACGCTGTTCAGCGCTGCGATCAGCGCGACCCGCGGCTTGCGACTGCAGCACGCACCGTTCGACGAGCATGCGGCGGCATTGCTCGATCGCCGCTACTACGGCGTCACCCAGGCGCTCGGCTCGGCCATGCGCGACGCCGGTATCGAGGCCTTCGAATACCGCTCGGCGCGTGATCCGCAGCAGGGCTTGAACGTCGCGCTCTTCACGCCCGCCGCGCTCGGGGCCTCAAAGCCTGACATTCTCGACGAATGGCTGTGCCAGACCACCGCCGAACGCGTGAGCTACTACAGCCGTCCCGGCAACGGCATTCGCGAGTTTCCAATCGACACGTTCCTGGTCGAAGGCAAGCTGCCATTGCCTGCCGCATGAGTAGCGCCCCGTGAGTTCAACGGCTAACGACACGATCGCGGCGATTGCGACCGCACCCGGTCGCGGCGGGATCGGCATCGTTCGCGTATCGGGTCCGCAGACCGTGGACATCGCCCGCTCCCTGCTCGGGACCACCCTCGAACCGCGACGCGCCGAATTGCACGCGTTTCTCGATGTAGCAGGCTCACCCATCGACACGGGCCTGGCGCTCTACTTTGCGGGACCGCATTCGTTCACGGGCGAAGACGTGCTCGAGCTGCACGGGCACGGCGGCCCCGTCGTCATGGAGCTGTTGTTGCAACGCGTGCTAGCCCTCGGTGCGCGTGCAGCGGCTGCTGGCGAGTTCACGCAACGGGCCTTCCTCAACGACAAGCTCGACCTCGCGCAAGCCGAAGCGATCGCTGACTTGATCGACAGCGGATCCGCACAGGCGGCGCGCGCGGCATTGCGCTCGCTGCAGGGCGAGTTCTCCGCTCGCGTGCACGAACTCGCGGAGTCCGTCCTGCAGCTGCGCTTGTGGATCGAAGCTGCGATCGATTTCCCGGAAGAGGAAATCGATTTCCTCGCGGACCGCGCACTGGGTACGCGGATGCAGGACGTGCGGCAACGATTCACCGAGCTTGCGGAAACCGCCCGCCAGGGTGTGTTGCTGCGTGACGGCCTGACGGTAGTCATTGCGGGTCGCCCGAACGCGGGCAAGTCGAGCCTGTTGAATCGGCTTGCCGGTTACGACGCCGCAATCGTCACCGCGACGCCAGGCACGACGCGCGATGTGCTGCGTGAACGCATCTCGATCGACGGCCTGCCGCTGCACATCCTCGACACGGCAGGACTGCGCGAATCCCCGGACGAGGCGGAAGCGGAGGGCATTCGACGTGCGCGCCACGCAATCTCGAACGCGGACCGCGTGCTGTTCGTCGTCGATGCGTCGGATCCCCAGGCGATCGCCGCAATCGCAGACGATCTGCAGCACGTACCTGCCAAGGTTCCGCTGACACTCGTCTTCAACAAGGCCGATCGCAGTGGCGATGCGGTGAAGGTCGAGACAGGACAGGGTGCCGCACCGCGTGTCTACCTGAGCGCCAGCACCGGTGCGGGTCTCGACGGCTTGCGTCAACACCTCAAGGACTGCATCGGCTTTCATCCAGCGCAGCAAGGGGCGCTCTCCGCGCGCACGCGGCACATCGATGCATTGCGACGCGCACGGGAGCATGTCGAGACGGCGCATGAGCTGCTGACGACGCGGCATGCCGGCGAGCTTGTCGCGCAGGAACTGCGTGACGCACATCAGGCGCTGGGTGAGATTACCGGCGAAGTGTCGAGCGACGACCTACTAGGGCGGATCTTCTCGAGTTTTTGCATCGGCAAGTGACGGATCCACGACCGCGTCAATCGCGCGTTGCCTCGACCTGCCGCCTCGGCCCGCAGGTCCCCCGCCGGAACGAGGCGTCCGTCCGCAGGTGCCGGGGCAGTTCCAGCAACTTGCGGGGGCCGGCCGACTGGCCGACTCTGCCCCAGGCGCGGATTGGCTTATCATTCCCAACCCGGCCAGGGATTTGCGCCGGGGTAGAGGGGCGGCCATGAGACAGCTTTCCGGAGCGGATTCGATGTTCCTGCAGTTCGAGCGCGGGAACAATTTCATGCACGTCGCTTCATTGGCGATCTATGACCCGTCGACAGCCCCGGGCGGCGGGGTGCGGTTCAAGGACGTGCTGCGGCACTTTGCGACGCGGATCGCGCAGTTTCCCCAGTTCCGCCGCCGGCTGGTGTCGCTGCCGCTTTCGCTCGACCGCCCGTACTGGCTCGAGTCCGACAGCATCGACGTGGAATTCCACGTGCGTCACATCGCCGTGCCGCACCCGGGCGACTGGCGGCAGCTCTGTATCCAGGTGGCGCGCCTGCACTCGCGACCGCTCGACCGCAGCAAGCCACTGTGGGAGGCCTACGTCATCGAAGG
>JBAVIQ010000367.1:0-3271 GCA_049687035.1 Steroidobacteraceae bacterium | reverse complement strand
CCTCCACTTCCTCCACTTCCTCCCCTTCCTCTCCTTCCCTCACCCCATTGCCCCACGCACCCCGTCGATCACGAACTGCGACGCGAGCGCCGCGAGCAGGACGCCGAGCAAGCGTCCGAGCACGGCGCCGCCTGTCACGCCAACGACCCGCATGACGGGGCCCGTCGCCAGCATCAGCGCCAGCGTCAACGCCAGCACCACGCCGATCACCGCGAGCTGCGCGAAGAACTGCACCGAGCCGAATGGCACGGCGGCAAACGCGAGCAGGATGGTCGCGATCGCACCGGGCCCGGCGATCATCGGAAATGCGAGTGGAAACACCGAGATGTCGACGCGGTGATGCGCTTCCTCGCCCTCGACCGGGGTGATCGAGCGCACGCCCGATTCACGCGCGAACACCATCTCGATCGCGAGCATGAACAACAGGATGCCCCCGCCGATCTTGAAGGCGTCGACGCTGATGCCGAGCAGCTTGAGCAGCGCCATGCCGCCGACGGCGAACAGGACGCACACCGCCGCGGAAATGGCGGCGGCCTTGAACGACATGCGTCGCCGATAGGCGTCGTCCGCGCCTTCCGTGAGCCCCGCGAGGATGGGCAGGAGCGACAACGGCTCGACCACCACCAGCAGGACCACGAAGAATTTCACCAGTTCGTCGAACATCGTGCCTTCGCGTATTTCGCGACTTGAACTCCGGGCCGCGCAGGTCTAAAACCAAGGACAGGATACCAAGCGCACGGACGCGTCGAGGACAAGACGATGAGCAATCCCGCACCTGTCATTGGTCAATGGTACGCCCGACCCGGCGGCGACTCCTTCGAGGTGGTGGCGATCGACCGTGACGACGGGACGATCGAGATCCAGTACTTCGACGGCACGATCGAGGAGATCGACTTCGACGGCTGGCGCGAAGACGAGATCGAGGCGGCGGAAGCGCCAGAGGACTGGACCGGCTCGGTCGACGTCGACCCGGAAGACACCGAGAACGAATTCGATGCGGCGCCCGGCAATGGCAACAGCCCGCTCGACGCCATCGATCGCGGCGAGGCGGACGGCTACTCCGAACTCGAGTTGCCCGAAGAACCGCAGGACCGCCCGACGGGCTGAGCGGCGTTCAATTGGGGTCCCGCAGCGGAACCGAAGCGTCGAGCAGCACGTAGCCGTGCCGGACATGGACCGGCAGCCGTTGCAGGCCAAGCCCCGGGCACGGCCCGGACAGGCAACTTCCAGTTTCCAGCTCGAACAGCGCGCCGTGCATCACGCAGCGGATCGTGTTGCCGCCCGGTACGAGGAACTGGTCCGGCTGCCAGTTGAGCGGGAAGCCCGCGTGCGGGCAGTAATTGACGTAGCCGTAAACGTGCTCCCCCTGCCGCACCACGAACCCCTTCAGGGGCCACTCGCCCTGTCCCATCGTGAAGCCGCGCGCACCGGGATCCGCCAGCTCATGCAGCGGGCAGATCACTCGCGTCATGTCGATCTCGTCGGCCACCGCGACTCACCGGGCTTCCTGCCGCATCTTGCGCGCCAGGAAGAACAGCAGCACGAGCGCGGGCAGGCCGAGCGTCGAGGTATAGACGAAGAACGCCGGATAACCGATCGCATCGACGACGAAGCCCGACGTTCCCATCAGCAGCTTGCCGGGCAGCGCATAGATCGACGAGAACAGCGCGTATTGCGTGGCCGTGTACGAGGCGCTGGTGAGACTCGACAGATAGGCGATCAATGACGTGCCCGCGATGCCCATGGCCAGGTTGTCGGCGCTGATGAGGAAGGCAAGCCCGTAGAGATTCGGCTGGTTGTACGACGCAAACGCGGCGAACATCAGGTTGGCGATGATCACCAGCACGCTGCCGAGCGCGAGCGAGCGGATGACACCCAGGCGCGCCACGGCCATGCCGCCGACCAGCGTGCCGAGGATCGACCAGAACACGCCGAAACCCTTGGCGACCGCGGCGATTTCCTTGAGCGTGAAGCCGACGTCCAGGTAGAACGGGTTGCTCATCACGCCCATCGTGAAATCGGCGAGGCGGTAGCTGCCGATGAACGCGAGCATCAGCACGGCGAGCTTCACGCCGTAGCGCGTGAAGAAGTCGACGAACGGATTCACGACGGCGCCGACGAACCACGCGCCGAGACTGCGCATCGACTCCGGCCAGTGCGCCTTGCGCTCGAGCCAGTCGCTGACGCGCGCTTCCTGCGCCAGCGTGTGCTTGATCTCGCGCGCTGCAGGCTCGCGGATGACGAGCGTGGTAACGATGCCGACGCACGCGCAGGCTGCCATCGAAGTGTAGGACACGGCCCAGCCATGGTCGGCCGCAATCCAGAGCGCGCCGGCACTGGCCACCATCATCGCGATGCGATAGCCGAGCTGGTACGCCGCCGCCATCACGCCCTGCATCACGATCGGCGCCGATTCGATCCGCCACGCATCCACCGCGATGTCCTGGGTGGCGGACGAGAACGCCACCATTAACGCCAGCGAGGCAACGACGGCCAGGTGCCCGACCGGACTCATGTGCGCCATGTTGAGCAGGCCGATCGCAATGCCGATCTGGCCGAGCAGCATCCAGCTGCGCCGCCGGCCGAGCCACCGGTGCAACACGGGCAGGCGCAGCTTGTCGACGACGGGCGCCCAGAAGAACTTGACCGTGTAGATGATGCCGACCCACGACAGCATGCCGATCGTGGCGCGCTCGATACCGACTTCGCGCAGCCAGGCGGACAGCGTCGAGAACACCAGCATGAACGGCAGTCCGGCCGAAAAGCCGAGGAACAGCATCGCGGCAACCTGCGGATTGCGATACGCCAGCACCGCATCCGCCCAGCCGCGCCACCAGGGCTTCTTGACGGCGGCTTCGGGCGGTGTTGCGCCTGCGCTCGCGCCGGTCACAGGTCGTACGTCACGGTGAGCGGCGCGTGATCGGAGAAGCGCTGTGCCTTGTAGATTTCGGCGCTGCGCACGCTACCGCGCAGGCCCGGGCTCAGCACGTGGTAATCAATACGCCAACCCACGTTCTTCGACCACGCCTGGCCACGGTTCGACCACCATGTGTACTGGTCGGGCTCGGGGTTCACTTCGCGGAACGCATCGACGTACTTGACGTCGTCGAACAGCTCGTCGAGCCACGCGCGCTCTTCGGGCAGGAAACCGGAATTCTTCTGGTTCGAGCGCCAGTTGCGCAAGTCGATTTCCTTGTGCGCGATATTCCAGTCGCCGCAGAGGATGTAGTCGCGGCGCTTGCGCTTCAGCGCACGCAGGTAGGGCATGAAC
>JBAVIQ010000366.1:0-1945 GCA_049687035.1 Steroidobacteraceae bacterium | reverse complement strand
GCGACGAATTGCACAGCCTGTGGTTCAACGCGCAGTGCGAGCGGTCCAACACGATCCTGGGCCGCGAGTTCTCGCACTGGTGCGGACCGCCGAGCGTCGTCGAGCGCTTCGGCGGAGCAGCGGTTCATTACCCGCCCGGCGCATTCGGCCAGAACAATCTCGACATCGCGGAACGCATCGTCGACCACGTGCGCGAGCAGGTGCCTGTCGGGGCGCGCGTCGCCGAGTTCTATGCCGGCGTCGGTGCGATCGGCCTGTCGGTGCTGTCACGCGTCAGTCACCTGCGAATGAATGAGGTGAGCCCGCAGTCACTGCAGGGCCTTGCGCTAGGACTCGATGCACTGGAGCCGGCCGAGCGGGAAAAGATCGAGGTAATTGCCGGTTCCGCTGGGAAAATGGCATCTGCGGCACTCGACGCCGAGGTCGTGATCGCGGATCCGCCCCGCAAGGGACTGGATCGCGAACTCCTGGATCACCTGGTCGCAGATCCACCCCAGCGATTCGTGTACGTGAGCTGCGGGCTCGAATCGCTGCTGCACGACACGACCCGGCTGACTGCCGGGCGTAACCTGCGATTGAGCAGCCTCCGCGCCTTCAACCTGATGCCGTACACGGAACACGTCGAGACCGTGGCCTGTTTCGAGCGGGTGTGACCTGCTCAGACGCCGGTGAACAACAGGTCCAACGCGGCAATGATCGCCTGGCGATCGCCCGACAGAGATGCGCACACGACATGCGCATTTATGCCTTTATGAAAGATGAGGGCGTCACGTTGGGTGACCGCGGCCACGGCGCCCTTCTCTAGTGCGTCCCACGCCGTCGCAGCTCCACACAGCTGTACTCGTAAGCGTGCTTCTCATCCGCTGCGTGTTTCTCGACCAGCACTTCATCCCACTCGCCGGCACCGAGCTGCGGAAAATACGTGTCGGCGTCGACGACCGCGTGCACGCGCGTCAGGTGGATGAGGTTCGTGCGTGGCAGGGCCAGGCGGTAGATCTCAGCACCGCCGATGACGCAGACCTCAGGCACTTCGCCAGCGACGCTCAGCGCGTCATCGAGCGACGCGACGACGGTGACGCCGGGCACCGCAAACCCGGCCTGACGCGTGATCAAGATGTTGTGCCGCCCGGGCAGCGGCTTGCCGATCGAATCCCAGGTCTTGCGACCCATGACGATGGGTTTCCCCATCGTCAGGGCCTTGAAGCGCTTGAGGTCGTCGGGCAGACGCCACGGCAGGCCGCCACCACGCCCGATCGCGCCCCGCTCGTCCGTCGCCACGATGATCGAGACGAGCGGCATTGCGGCCCTCAGGCCTTCTTGCGCTTCGCGGCAGCCCTTTTCTTCGCAGCCGCCTTTTTCTTTTTCTTCTTGGCGTCGACCGACTCGCGATCGAGCATCGTGCCGCGGCAATTCGCAGCGCCGCAACGGCAGGTGTAGAGCGCCAACTCGTCGGCGTCGTCGGTGCTTTCCCAGGTGAGCTGGTAGTCGTACCCGAGTTCTTCGCCCGGCTTGATCGCGCGGATCGCTTCGATGAAGACCCGGCGGCCTTCGATGATCGTCTCGCAGTTCGCGTCGCACTTGTGGTTGATGAAGCGCGCCGGGTTGCCGCCGACGCCAGCGTCGATGCAGAGATCGTCGTCGACCACGAACAGGAAGGTGTGGCCGTCGTCATCGGCCTTCATCTCGTAGCGTGAGTCGGCCTCCTCGTGCGAAATACGGTCGCCCACGTATTCGATGATGCGCGTGCCGCTGCGGATACGGCGCGCGGCATACACGCCACGACCGTGGATCTTCGAGCGCTTCACGACGTACAGCGGATTGCTGTCAGCGACGGTCGGCTTCACCGTCTTCTGGGCATGGCGCATGTGCGCGTGATGCGCGGGGGCGGTCTTCGACGACCTGGTCACGGGTTTCTTCGAGGGAGCTTTCTTCATACGGCGATGGG
>JBAVIQ010000365.1:0-18819 GCA_049687035.1 Steroidobacteraceae bacterium | reverse complement strand
GCATCAAGGTCATGGACCTCATCTGCCCGTTCGCGAAGGGCGGTAAGATCGGCCTGTTCGGCGGCGCCGGCGTGGGCAAGACCGTCAACATGCTCGAGCTGATCAACAACATCGCCAAGGAGCACTCGGGGCTCTCGGTGTTCGCCGGCGTCGGTGAGCGCACCCGCGAAGGCAACGACTTCTATCACGAGATGTCGGACGCCAAGGTCATCGTGCAGGAAGACCTGAGCCAATCGAAGGTGGCGATGGTGTTCGGCCAGATGAACGAGCCGCCGGGCAACCGCCTGCGCGTCGCGCTCTCTGGCCTGACCATGGCCGAGCGCTTCCGTGATGAAGGCCGCGACATCCTGTTCTTCGTCGACAACATCTACCGCTTCACGCTCGCCGGCACCGAAGTGTCCGCGCTGCTCGGCCGCATGCCGTCGGCCGTGGGTTACCAGCCGACGCTGGCCGAAGAAATGGGCCGCCTGCAGGAACGCATCACCTCGACCAAGGTCGGCTCGATCACGTCGATCCAGGCCGTGTACGTCCCCGCGGACGACTTGACCGACCCGTCGCCGGCCACCACGTTCGGCCACCTCGACGCGACCGTCGTGCTCTCGCGCGACATCGCATCATTGGGCATCTACCCGGCGGTGGACCCACTCGACTCGACGTCGCGCCAGGTCGACCCGAACGTCATCGGCGAAGAGCACTACGAGACGACCCGCGCGGTGCAGGCCGTGCTGCAGCGTTACAAGGAACTGCGCGACATCATCGCGATCCTCGGCATGGACGAGCTGTCGCCGGAAGACAAGCTGGCCGTGTCGCGCGCCCGCAAGATCCAGCGCTTCCTGTCGCAGCCGTTCCACGTCGCCGAAGTGTTCACCGGCAGCCCGGGCAAGTACGTGCAGCTGAAGGACACCATCCGCGGCTTCAAGGCCATCGTGAACGGCGAGTACGACCACCTGCCCGAGCAGGCGTTCTACATGATCGGCGCGATCGAAGAGGCCGTCGAGAAGGCCAAGACCCTTCAGTAGGGGTACGCAAATGGCCACCATTCGAATTGATGTCGTCAGCGCGGAAGAGTCCATCTACTCGGGAGAAGCCGAGTTCGTGGTGCTGCCCGGCGTCATGGGCGAGCTGGGCATCTACCCGCGTCACGCCCCGCTGATCACGCAGATCAAGGCCGGCGTCGTGCGCATCAAGGTGCCGGGCAAGACGGAAGAAGAGATGGTGTACGTGCAGGGCGGCTTCCTCGAAGTGCAGCCCGGCCACATCAACGTGCTCTCCGATACGGCGATTCGCGCGGCCGACCTCGACGAGGCGAAGGTGCTCGAGGCGAAGCGGCTGGCTGAAGAAGCACTGCGCGCGCGCAGCGAAAAGCAGGAAATCGCCAGCGTCGAAGCCGAGCTGTCGGCGTTGTCGGCCCAGCTGCAGGCGATCCAGAAGCTGCGCAAGAAGCGCTGAGGAAGGCGAGGAAGGTCAGGAAGGCCAGGCAGTCAAAGAAAAGGGCCCGCTGCGTGCGGGCCCTTCTCGTTTCAGCGGCTGTGGACAGCTGTTACTTGAACACAACCTCGCGGATCATTCTCGAGCCGACCTGGCGGCGCATCTTCTCGCGATCAACGGCCGCCGCGTCGCGGGCCGCCTGGTCGCCGAAGCTCTTCTGCTGGATTCCCTCCATGCGATCGTCCAGGCCATCGAGTGCCGCCATGTTCTTGTAGGTAACCATCAGGAAGAGGTTGGGGTCGTCGGCCGAGCGCGGCGACGTTTCATGGACGCTGTAGCCGAGGATGATGCCCTGCTTCTTCGCTTCGTCCATGTTGGCCCGATACGTCGTGGCCAGATAGCGAAGGTACGTCTCGTGCATCCCTGGCAAGGTACGGATGGAGTTGACCACCGTGACCGCACCTTCTGTATACGGCCGGTCTGCGGCCTGAACAGAGCCAGTCGTTGCGACGAAAGCAAAGCACAGTCCTGCGAGCGCACTCAGCGCGAATGTCTTGATACTCATAAGGTCATTCCCCGATTGGTTGTAGTGACACGAGCGTGGCATTCCCCGTCTGATGACAGGACGTTTTCCCGCTCGATGCCGGCGAGTCTACGCGCGCCTCGCGCAAACGCCATTCCGAAATGCGATGAATCACTTGTAAAGTCGGGTGCCGCATTGTGTGGACGCTTATGCTGCATCGCAGCTACCTAAACCGTCACTTTGGTGATACATCTGCCCTGCTTGCAGCACACGATCATGTGGCGGCAACGCACGCGGACTCATAAACCAGGACGGGGGATACACGTATGAGAAAGACCACTGCCGGCATCGCGCTGGCCGCATCGCTATTGTTGTCAGGTTCTGCGCTCGCAGGGGACGACCCGAAAGTTGCAGCCGAAATCATGGCGCTTGCCCGCGCTCAATGGACGGCTGAAGTGGCCGGCAAGAGCGTCGCGGATCAGTCCGCCTCCACGGCCGACGATTACACCGAATTCAACGTGGACTACCCGACGCGGATCGACGGCAAGGCCCTCAGCGATCGCCTCGCCGAGGCGAGTGGCTCCGACGGATCGAAATCACTCGCTGGCGACATGGTCAACCCGAAAGTTCAGGTGTACGGCGACGCAGCGATCCTGAGTTACAACTTCGTCGGCGTCAGCAAGGATAAAGACGGCAAGACGAGCCCTACTGCAGCGAAATCGACGCGTGTGTACGCGAAGTTGAACGGCAAGTGGATGCTGGTGCACGCGAACTTCGCGCCGGTAGCAGCGCCTTAAGCAGCATCAGTCGGGCGGCCTGAGGGAAACCCGCCGTGCCCCTGCGAGCCCGGAGCTCGCGGGGGTGCATCGAGCCCGCTTTCGGGCTCCGTCCAGCGGTCCGGTACAATGCGGATAACGCCGTACCCGGATCCCTCAATGCCCATCTCAGTCGTCATCCTGGCTGCCGGCCAGGGCAAGCGCATGAAATCGGACCTGCCGAAGGTCCTGCAACCAGTCGCGGGCCGCTCGCTCCTCAAGCACGTCGTCGACACGGCGCGCGAACTGTCCGTGAGCGACATTCACATCGTCTACGGTCACGGTGGTGAACGCGTGCGTGAAGCGCTCGCGGGCGACAACGTCACCTGGGTGTTGCAGGCCGACCAGCTCGGCACCGGACACGCGCTACAGCAGGCCATGCCGGGCGTGCCCGACGACCACCTGGTGCTGGTGCTCTACGGCGACGTGCCCCTCACGCAGGCATCAACGCTGCAACGACTGATCGATGCCGCCGCCAATGGCGAAGCGCTCGGCTTGCTGAGCGTGCGCATGAAGGATCCCACCGGATATGGACGAATCGTGCGTGACCGGGCGGGCACGGTTGCGCGCATCGTCGAGCACAAGGACGCGAACCAGAAGGAACGCGCGATCGATGAAGTGAACACTGGCCTGATGGCCGCCTCCGCCAGGCGAATGCGTGAGTGGCTGGCGCAGCTGCGTAACGACAACGCCCAGGGCGAGTACTATCTGACCGACGTTGTCGTGATGGCGGCGAAAGCGGGACTCAAGGTCAACGCCATCCTGGCGGACAGTGAAGACGAAGTGCTCGGCGTCAACGACAAGGTGCAGCTCGCCGAAGTCGAGGCGGTGTACCGCAAGCGCCGGGCGACGGAGCTCATGCTGCAAGGCGTGACGCTGGTTGATCCAGCCCGCTTCGATGCGCGCGGTCCGGTCAGCGTCGGCCGCGACGTGCACGTCGACGTCAACGTGGTGTTCGAGGGCGCGGTGAAACTCGGCAATCGCGTGCGGATCGGCCCGAACGTCGTGATTCGCGACAGCGAGATCGGCGACGATACCGTGGTCTTTCCCAACTGCGTCATCGACCGCGCCAGCATCGGACCCAACTGCAACATCGGCCCGTTCGCGCGTTTCCGGCCGAGTTCCAGCCTGGCCCCGGGCGTGCACGTCGGCAACTTCGTCGAGGTGAAGAACAGCATCCTCGGTGCAGGCGCCAAAGCCAACCATCTCACGTACCTCGGCGATGCGACGGTCGGCGAGAGAGTGAACGTCGGCGCCGGCACCATCACGTGCAACTACGACGGCGCGAACAAGTGGCGCACGGAGATCGGTGCGGGCGCATTCATCGGTTCGGGTTCGATGCTGGTGGCGCCCGTGAAGATCGGCGCCGGGGCCACGATCGGCGCTGGCTCGACCATCACGAAAGACGCACCGGACGACAAGCTCACGCTCGAGCGCAGCAAGCAGTTGACGCTCGATGGCTGGAAGCGCCCGGTGAAACAGCCCAAGGGCTGACTGCATGCTCGAAATCCGGCGCAGTGCGAGTGCTGGAATGGAGCGACCTACCGCCCCGTGCGCCGGCTGTTGGCTGCACGTCACCCAACCCACGGCGGCGGACCTGGCAACCGTGCGTGAGTTCGGTGTCCCCGCCCCGCTGCTGGACCACGTGTCGGACATCGACGAACGACCGCGCGTCGAGCACGTCGGCGACTGCGTGCTGGTCGTGATGAACTATCCGCTGCGGCGCGATGAAGACACAGGACCGCCATGGCGGACCCTGCCGCTCAGCGTGTTGGTCACGCCGCAGGGCATCGTCACTCTCAGCCAGGCAACCACGTCGTTCCTGCAGCCGCTGCTCGACGGTCGCGTGCCGGGATTGTCCACCGATCGTGGACCTGAATTCGTCCTGCGCGTGTTCTGGCAGCTGGCCGATGCTTGTCTGCGGGGACTGCGCGAGATCAATGCGGGCGTCGAAAGCCTCGAGAACGAACTCAAGCGTTCGATCAGGAACGAAGAGGTGCTCGGCTTGCTCGATTTCCAGAAGAGCCTGACCTACTTTGCGACCGGCCTGAAGGCCAACGAGCTGGTGCTGGAGCGCCTGCAACGCATCCCGACCCTGCACTGGGCCGACCAGGACCAGGAACTGCTTGACGACGTGCGCGTCGAACTGCGCCAGGCGATCGAGATGGTCGAGATTGCCGACCACGTGCTGAGCGACATGATGGATGCGTTCGCGTCGATCGTTTCCAATAACCTGAACTCGGTCATGAAGGTCCTGACGTCGGTCACGATCATCCTGGCGGTGCCCACCCTGATCGCGAGCGTCTACGGCATGAACGTCGGCCTGCCGGGCGCACACAGCCCGCTGGCCTTCGCGGGGATCGTCGCGCTGAGCGTCGCCATCTGCAGCGGGTTGTTCTTCGTGTTCCGGCGCCGGAACTGGCTCTAGCAGAGGCTTGCCGGTTCCGCAGGTATGATCCCGGCACCCGACCTGCCCGGTGGCTGACATGCGCATTACCAGTTCCATCCTCATAACCGCTCTCCTGCTGGCCTCCAGCCGGTTGCTGGCCGCGGACGTGCTGCTCACGAATGTCGTCGTCTACGACGGCACGGGCAGCGAGCCGCTGCGCGGCGACGTGCGCATCGAGGGCGAGCGGATCGTCGCCATCGCCCCGCACCTGCAGCCGAAGAGCGGCGAGACGGTGCTCGACCAGCGCGGGCTCGCGCTTGCGCCCGGCTTCATCGACATGCACAGCCATGGCGACGGCGACCTCGTCGACGACCTCGACGCTGCGGCGGTCTCCCGGCAGGGCGTTACCACGATCCTCGTGGGGCAGGACGGCGATTCCAAGTTTCCGCTGCGCGATTATTTCGCCGGGCTGAGCACCAATCCGCCCGCGATCAACCTCGCGAGCATGGTCGGGCACGCGACGATTCGCGAGCAGGTGATGGGCAAGGACCTCTACCGTCCCTCGACACCGCGGGAGCTCGCGCAGATGAAGACACTGCTCGCGCGGGAACTGGCGGCGGGAGCGTTCGGATTGTCGACCGGCCTCGAGTATGAAGCAGCGCACTTCGCCACCACCGAGGAAGTCATCGACCTTGCCCGGGTCGCGGCCGCAGCCAAGGGCTTCTACATCAGCCACGTCCGCGACGAAGCGAGCCGCACCTTCGACTCGTTCGACGAATTGCTGCGGATCGGTCGCGAGGCGAAGCTGCCGGTCGAGATTACGCACATCAAGATGGGGTCGACCTCCGTCTGGCACCAGGCAGCGAAGCGCATGCCGGAGTACTTCGAACGCGCACAGCGGCAAGGTGTCGACCTCAAGGCCGACGTCTATCCCTATACCTTCTGGTATTCGACGATTCGCGTGATCGTGTCCGACCGTGACTACTTCAATCCACAGAAGGTCGAACAGGCGCTAGCCGAGAATGGCGGTGCGCCGAACATCCGCATCGTGAACTATGCACCCGAGCCAGCGCTCGCCGGCAAGACGCTCGCCGGGATCGCCTCGCACTGGCGCGTGACGCCGGTCGAGGCCTACATGCGCATCGTCAAGGCCACGGGAGGCACGGATGGGCCCAACGAGCAGGACGTGAACGTGCTCGGCACCTCCATGAGCGAGGACGACGTGCGCTGGTTCATCGCGCAGCCGCAGATCATGTTCTGCACCGACGGCGACTTGCGCGGCGCGCACCCGCGTGGCGCGGGTTCCTTTCCAAGGATTCTCGGTCACTACGTGCGCGAGGAGAAGCTGCTGCCGCTCGCCCTGGCCATCCACAAGATGACCGGTCTCCCGGCCGCGCAACTGGGCCTCGCGGATCGTGGCCGCATCGCGCCTGGCTACGTCGCCGATCTCGTCGTGTTCGATCCGGTCACGGTGATCGACCGCTCCACGGTCGAGAATCCCCTGGAACCGCCCCTCGGCATTCCGGCCGTCATGGTGAGCGGCGAATGGGTCGTCCGCGACGGTGCGGTAACCAGCAAGCGCCCGGGTCGCGTCCTGCGCAGCGCCGCGTTCAAGCTTTGAGCGACTCGACTGACGACGTCCACCCGGCCTTGAGGCTTTGACGCACATGCTCGTCCTGCGCAAACCCTACCTGCTGTACCTCGGCGATGCCGTCCTGAAGTCGGACTGCAAGACAGCCTTCGGGCTGCGCGACTGGTGCGGCCAGGACGTGATCGGGGAGTGGTCGCATCCTGCCGCAAAGGTCACGCTCGACCTGCCGCGTCTGTCCCCGGCTGAGGCCGCGCGCCAGGGCGCGGGTTCGATCGTCGTGGGCGTTGCGCCGACCGGAGGCGTGCTGCCGGAACATTGGCAGGACGATCTCGAAGCGGCACTCGTAGCCGGGCTCGACGCTGTGAGCGGCCTGCACACGCGCTTGGCGTCGTTGCCGCGGCTGGTGCGAGCCGCAGAGAGAACTGGCGTGCGGCTGGTGGACGTGCGCAATCCGCCAGGTGCATATTCGGTCGGCAGCGGACGCAAGCGCACCGGTCGGCGCGTCCTGACGGTCGGCACCGACTGCGCGCTCGGCAAGAAGTACACGGCGTTGGCGCTCACGCGCGCGCTGCAATCAAAAGGTGCGGCAGCAACGTTCCGCGCCACGGGCCAGACCGGCATCATGATTGCGGGCAGCGGCATTCCGATGGATGCGCTGGTCGTGGACTTCCTCGCGGGCGCAGCGGAAGCGCTCTCGCCGGACAACGATCCTGCGCATTGGGACGTGATCGAAGGACAGGGCTCATTGCTGCATCCCGCGTATGCGGCGGTGACGTTGGGCCTGCTGCATGGCTCCCAGCCGGACGCGATCGTGCTGTGCCACGCTCCGGACCGCGTCACGATCGAGGAGTACGCGGACTATCCGATACCACCGCTGCCGCAGGTGATCGACGACTACCTGCGCGCCGGACGGCTCACGAACCGGAGCATTCGCTGCGTCGGTGTGAGCATCAACTCCTCCACCCTCGACGATGACGATTGGCGGCGCTACCGCGCGCAACTGGAGGGGGAGCTGCAGCTGCCGGCTTGCGACCCGCTGCGCGGCGGAGTCGATGCCATCGCCAAGGCGCTGTTGGACGGATGATCGAGGTCGCGACCGACATCGAACGCTGGGAACTGGTCGAGCCGTTCGTCACGGCGCGCGATGCGAGCACGCACGTGCCGGTGCTCGTCCTGCGGCTGACCGGTACCGGCGGGCATCGGGGATGGGCGGAGGCTGCTGGCGTCGATTACGACGGGGAGACTCCCGCATCGATGGCGGCGCAGATCGAAGCCATGCGTGGCGCGCTGCACGACCGGCTGACGGGGTCGGAACTGATCGACCTCTTGCCGGCCGGAGGCGCACGCAACGCTATCGATTGCGCGCTGTGGGACCTCCGAGCGAAAGAAGCTGGAAGTACCGTGTGGAAGCTCGCGGGGCTGCCCGAGCCGCATCCGGTAACCACGGCATTCACGATCGGCCTGGGCGATGAGCCGGAGGTGCGGCGCAAGGCGCAGCAGGCCCGGGACTATCCGCTGCTGAAACTCAAGGTCGACGCTGAACGCCACGTCGATCTCGTGCGCAGCGTGCGGGAAGCCCACCCTGCCGCCCGCGTCATCGTCGACGCCAACCAGAGCTGGACGCGTGCGCTGCTCGAGCAGCTGCTCCCGCAACTGCATGAGCTGGGCGTCGAACTGGTCGAGCAACCCGTACGTCGCGGAGACGACGCAACCCTCGATGGCCTGCGCAGCCCCATTCCAGTCGCTGCGGACGAGTCCTGCACCGATCGTCATTCGCTCGCCGGGTTGGCCGGGCGCTACCAGTCGGTCAACATCAAGCTGGACAAGTGCGGCGGGCTTACCGAGGCACTCGCGATGTGCGCCGAGGCGCGGCGTCTCGGTCTTGGCCTGATGGTAGGCAACATGTGCGGCACATCGCTCGCCATGGCGCCGGGATTCCTGGTCGCCCAGGCTTGTGCCGTCACGGACCTGGATGGCCCGTTGCTGCAGCGACTGGATCGGCGCCACCCGATCCGCTTTGAACGCGGCGTCATGCACGCGCCGGATCCCGCGCTCTGGGGCTGAGCACTTCCGCTGACATCGAGGAGTGACCCTGCCGAGGGCCACGCCTGAACGGACCTGCGCCGGCTGTTGCGCTCAGCGCGGACGCGGCGGAGGCATCGAGGGATCGCTGGCCGATTGCTCCAGCAACCAGCGCCTGAACGCTTCGATGTCGGGGCGCGTCGCCTTGTCCTCGCGGCAGACCAGGTACCAGTCACCGGCCGTGTAGGTGCGTCTGCCTGGAAACGGCTCCACCAGGGCTTCCGACTGCAGGTCGCGTACGACGAACGGTTCCATGCCCAGCGCGACGCCGATGCCTTGCATGGCCGCGTTCATCGCGAGCTCGTAGCTGTCGAATTGCTGGCCGGCGTCGGGGTTCGCGCCTTCCACGCCGTGCGCATTGAGCCAGGACCACCAGTCCATGCGCGAGGGATAGACCTGCAGCAACGGCGCCTCGCGTAGCCTTGCCGGGTCGTCGCGCAATCGATACTCCGCGAGCGTGGCTGCGCTGCAGACCGGGAACACACGGGACGAGAACAGGTAGTCGTAGCGCAAGCCGGCTCCCGTGCTGTTGCCGATCATCACGCACGCGTCCACGTCCTCGAATTCGAAATTCACGTCCGACTGCGAGGTATGCAGGCGAACGTTCACGTCCGGATGACTGCGCTGAAACGCGGGCAGTCGCGGGATCAGCCAGCGGATCGCGAACGTCGAATACACCTGCAGTGTCAACCGCGGCCGCGCCGCAGAACCGCGCAGCAGGTCCGTGCCCGCCGCGATGCGCTCGAAGGCGTCGCGCAGGATTGGAAAATAGGCGCGCCCCTGGCGGCTCAGTTCGATGCCCTGCGGCTTGCGCACGAACAGTTCGACGCCAAGCTCGGCCTCTAGCAGCTTGATCTGGTGACTGACCGCCGACTGCGAGACACACAGCTCGGCGGCCGCGGCCTTGAAGCTGCCATTGCGGGCCGCGGCCTCGAACGTCCGCAGCGCATTCAGGGAGGGCAGTTTGCGGTACAACGTCGTCCAGTCTCTTGTTTGCTTGTGAGAATAGCTCATGTGCCATGAACCACAAATCGCTTGTGGCATGGCTGCCGACCTGAGTAGGGTTCAGGCACCTGATGTGGAGAGCCTGATGGCACAAGTGCCAGTCGTCGTCATTTCCGGGGCCGCGACGGGCCTTGGCCGCAGGATCGCCGAGCGCTTCGAGGAGGGCGGCTTTCGTGCGCACGTCTGCGACGCTGATCCGGCTGCGGTGCAGGAATTCCGCACTTCGCACCCGAAGGCGGCGGCCAGCATCGTCGATGTGAGTGATGCAAGGCAGGTCGATGCCTGGTTCGACGAGATAGCCGCGAAATACGGCCGCGTGGACGTCCTGGTCAATAACGCCGGCATTGCTGGTCCCACGGCACCGGTCGAGAAGATCGAGCCGGCCGACTGGGACCGTACGATTGCTGTCGACCTGAACGGCCAGTTCTACTGCACACGCCGGGCCGTGCCGTTGATCCGCGCCGCGGGCGGCGGCTCGATCGTCAACATCGCGTCGAGCGCGGCGTTCTTCGGCTTTCCGTTGCGCACACCGTACGCAGCATGCAAGTGGGCGCTGCTCGGCTTCACCAAGACATTGGCGATGGAACTCGGACCCGAGGGCATCCGAGTCAACGCCATCTGCCCTGGCAGCATCAAGGGCCCGCGCATCGACGGCGTCATCGAGCGTGACGCGGTTGCGCGCGGGATGACGGCGGCGCAGATTCGCAAGCTCTACGAGCGGCAGGTGTCGTTGCGGCAATTCGTCGACGCCGAAGACGTCGCCAACACGGCGTATTTCCTTGCCTCGCCGCAGGGCCGCATGATCTCGGGCCAGATCATCGGCGTGGACGGCCACACGGAATCGCTCTCGAACTGGCTCGACGACTGAACACATGCCTTGGGGGAATCGATGAAAGCAGCGTGGTTCGAGAGATTTGGCGCCGCACGCGACGTGCTCGTGATTGGAGAGAAGCCGACGCCCGTGGCAGGGCCCGGCGAAGTGCTGGTCAAGCTGCGCACGAGCGGCGTCAATCCGTCCGACGTGAAGAAGCGCGCCGGCTCGTTTCCCAACCTGCTCGACGACGGCTACGTGATCCCGAACAGCGACGGTGCCGGCGTGATCGAGGCGGTCGGCGCAGGAGTCGACTCGAAACGAGTCGGCGAAAAAGTCTGGGTCTACCAGGCACAATTCGGTCGTCGCTTCGGCACGGCGGCGCAGTACGTGGCGCTCGACTCGCTGCGAGCCGTCACGTTGCCGATCGAGGCCGGCTTCGACGTCGGCGCGTGCGCCGGCATCCCGATCATGACTGCGCACCGTTGCGTGCACGCGGACGGTCCGATTGCAGGCCAGACCGTGCTGGTGACCGGTGGCGCTGGACGGGTCGGCTACTATGCGATCCAGTGGGCAAAAATGGCCGGCGCCAGGGTAATAGCGTCGGCGAGCAATCCCCGTGATGAGGCCGTGTGTCATGAAGCGGGCGCGAAGCACGTCTTCAATCACCGCGAGGCCGGATGGGGCGAGCGGGTGAAGTCGTTGAACGGCGGCAAGCCGGTCGACCGCGTGATCGACGTCGAGTTCGGCGCGAACCTGCCCGAAGTCCTGAACTGCATCCGCACCAGCGGCGTGATCGCGACGTACTCGTCGACGCAGGTGAAGGAGCCGCAGCTGCCGTTCTCCCGCATGATGTTCATGGACCTGACGCTGCATCTGGTGATCGTGTATTCGATGCCGGAGCCGGCCAAGAAGCTCGCGATCGCCGACATCACGCAGGCATTCCGCGACGGCTTGCTCCAGCACCGCATCGCGGAGCGTGTGCCGCTCAGCGAGATTGCACGCGCGAACGAACTCGTCGAGCAGGGCGGTTCGAACGGGTGCGTCGTCGTCGACGTGACGGCGTAACGCAGATGGTAGCCGGCGTCCAGCGTGAGCCGACCTCCGCCACTCGACTGGTTCTGCTCGTCACGGCAGCGCTGTTCATCAACTTCATCGACCGCGGCAACCTGGCGACGGCGGCGCCGCTCCTTCAGGATGAGCTGCACCTCAGCGCCAGCCAACTCGGCTTCCTGCTCTCCGCGTTCTACTACGGGTACGTGCTCTGCATGGCGCCTGCCGGCTGGCTGGCCGAGCGCTACGGGGCGCACAAGGTTCTCGCTGCCGGCTTGATCATCTGGTCGCTCTCGACGCTGGGTACGGGGCTCGTGCATGGTTTCACGGCGCTGCTGGTGCTGCGCATCCTGCTCGGTGTGGGCGAGAGCGTCAGTTTTCCCTGCGCTTCGAAGGTCTTCGCCAATGCCATCCCGGTCGAGCGCCTCGGGGTCGCGAATGGCGTACTCGGTTTCGGCTACCTGGTCGGCCCCGCCGTGGGCACGCTGCTCGGCGGCTACCTGATGAGCGTGTACGGTTGGCGTCCGGTGTTCATCCTGTTCGGTGCGCTTTCACTGCTGTGGCTCTGGCCGTGGCGCAAGGTCAAGGTCGCGCTGTCGCCGCAGGGCGGCACCGTGAACAAGGACGCACCGCCGTTCCGGCTCATCTTGCGGCAACGGGCGCTCTGGGGCGCGTCGCTCGGGCACTTCGCTTCGAACTACAGTTTCTATTTCATCCTCTCCTGGCTGCCGTTCTACCTGGTCAAGGAACGTGGCTTCTCGATGGGCACGATGGCGTTGATCGCCTCGTGGGCCTATCTGCTGAACGCGTTGAGCGCGCTGTTCATGGGCTGGGTCGCCGATCGCTGGATCCGCGGCGGACGCAGTGCTGACAGCGTCTACAAAGGCCTCATGGCGGTGACACACGTCTCTGGCATCGCCTGCATGGCCGGGATGGTGATGTTGCCTGTCGCAGGGTCGATCGCGGCGCTATTCATCTTTCAGGTCATCGCGGGGTTTTCGTATCCCGGCGTGTTCGCGATCCCGCAGATCATTGCCGGGCCCAAGGCCGCAGGAACCTGGGTCGGTGTCCAGAATGCCGCCGGCAACGTCGCCGGACTGATTGCGCCGGCGATCACCGGAATTCTCGTCGACCAGACGGGCCATTTCGATATCGCATTTGCGCTCGTTGCTGCGGTCAACATCCTTGGCTTGATCGGCTGGGTGGTCATCCTGCCGCGGGTCGAGCCGATCGACTGGTCGCGGGCCGGTGGTGTGGCGCGTGAGTGAGGGTTCACGCTACGGCGTGCGGGGCAGAAGCCGAGAACGGAGCAGAGCACCATGCACAACCCTGCAGTCGCCAAGAGACGGCTTGGCATCATCACCGCGCCTGGCTGGATGGACCCCAACGCGCCCGACCTCGAGCGGTTGTATCCGGGACAGCTGCACGTGCAGCAGACGATCCTGCCGCCGCCCGGCTTCGACTACAGCTTCGCGTCCATTGCAGCGTCCGAGCCGCACCTGGTCACGGCCGCGACGATGCTGGCCGAAGCAGGGTGCGAACTGATCATCCAGGACGGGCCGGGTTTTGCGTGCCTGATCGGCAAGACGCCGGCGGGTGCGCGCGAAGCGGGCGAACGGATCAGCCAGGCCTGCGGCGTGCCCGTCGTGCTGAATGCGGTGGCAATCCTCGATGAACTCGATCGCCTCGGCGCGCGCAGGGTTGCCGTTGCCGCCCCGTACTACAGCCCGGAATGGAAAGCGATGTTCGCGGAGTTCCTGCGGCACGGTGACTACCGCATCGAAGCGTTCCAGACGTTCGTCGAGCAGGGCTTGTTTGCGGACCAGGCCAGCGTGAGCGCCCGGCATTACCGGTTCAGCGAGGACGAGGTCCTGGCCAGCTTGAGCCGGACCCGGGCTGCCGCGCCTGCCGCGGAGGCGATGATCGTCGTCGGCACCGGCATCCGTACGGCGCACTGGTGCGGCCGTCTCGAACGCGAACTCGGCTTGCTGCTCGCGCCGGCGGACACCACGCTGTATCGCGCCGTCGGACGTCACTTCGGGCTGCTTGCAGCGGTCTGAATCCCGTTGAGCTCTCCCGCGGGCGCGGCTGGGTGCCCCATCCATGCGGTCGAATGTGACGCAAAGCCGTACAGTCACCCCGCGGGGCCTTAATATCAGGGTCCAGAAGCGGTGAATGGGGCTGCGCGAGGCCATCCAAGCGAGCGTAGTGCTTTGATCTGCAACGAAAAACTGATAGTCTCGCCGCCCCGCGAACAAAGGATTGAGCATGTGCGGAATTGTTGGTGCTGTCGCGCAGCGTGATGTCGTTCCCATCCTGATCGAAGGCCTGCGGCGCCTCGAGTACCGGGGCTACGACTCCGCGGGCGTTGCCGTGCTGGACGGCACGGGCAAGATCAAGCGCCTGCGCGCAGTCGGCAAGGTCCGCATGCTGCAGGATGCGCTCGATGCCGATCCCACGAGCGGCAAGCTTGGCATCGCGCACACCCGCTGGGCCACGCACGGTGTGCCGAGCGAGCGCAATGCGCACCCGCACATCTCCAGGGACGGCGTCGCGCTCGTCCACAACGGCATCATCGAGAATCACGAAGAACTGCGCGCGGAACTGCAGGCCGCGGGTTACGAGTTCACGTCCGAGACCGACACCGAAGTGATCGCTCACCGCGTTCACTACCATCTGCAGAAGACCGGCGACCTGTTCAAGGCTGTCCGCGCGACCGTGGCCGAACTCGAAGGTGCGTATGCGCTGGTCGTGATATCGCAGAAGGACCCCGAGCGCCTCGTCCTTGCACGCCAGGGCTGCCCGGTCGTCATTGGCCTGGGTGACGGCGAGAACTTCGTCGCCTCCGACGTGGCCGCGTTGCTGCCGGTGACGCGCAAGTTCGTCTTCCTCGAGGAAGGCGACGTCTGCGAAATCCGCCGCGACAGCTACCGGATCCTGGACAAGGACGGCAACACGATCCAGCGCAAGGTGCACGAGAGCGCACTCTCGGCCGATGCGGCGGAGAAGGGCGACTTCCCGCACTACATGCTGAAGGAAATCCACGAGCAGCCGCGCGCCGTCGCGCAGACGCTCGAGGAACGCGTGGCCGGCGGCAAGCTGCTGGAGGCCGCGTTCGGGCCGGCGGCGCAGGCCGTCTTCGCCAGGACCGAAGCCGTGCGCATCGTTGCGTGCGGCACCAGCTTCCACGCTGCCGTCGTGGCCAAGTACTTCATCGAGCAGATCTGCCGGCTGCCGTGCTGGGTCGAGATCGCGAGCGAGTATCGCTATCGCAATCCGGTGGTGCCGAAGAACACGCTGTTCGTGAGCGTCTCGCAGTCGGGCGAAACCGCGGACACGTTGGCCGCGCTCAGAATGGCCAAGCAGGCGGGTTACCTGTCGCAGCTGGCGATCTGCAACGTGCCGGAAAGCTCGCTGGTGCGCGAGTCCGAACTCGTCATGTTGACGCGCGCGGGTCCCGAGATCGGCGTGGCATCCACCAAGGCATTCACGACGCAGCTGACCGCGCTCGGCATGCTGGTCGTGGCGCTCGCCAAGTTTCACAGCGCCGATGCCGAGCGTGAGCGCGGTCTCGTGCAGCGACTGCTCGGCATTCCGTCGCTGATCGAAGCGACGCTGAAGCTCGATCCGGTCATCAAGGAGCTGGCGAAGCGCTTCGTCGACAAGCATCACGCGCTGTTCCTCGGTCGCGGTCCGATGTACCCGATCGCGATGGAAGGCGCGCTCAAGCTCAAGGAAATCTCGTACATCCACGCCGAGGCGTACCCGGCGGGCGAACTCAAGCACGGTCCGCTCGCACTCGTCGACGCTGACATGCCGATCATCACGGTCGCGCCGAACAACGACCTGCTCGAAAAGCTGAAGTCGAACCTGCAGGAAGTACGGGCGCGCGGCGGCGAGCTGTACGTGTTCGCGGATCCGGAGTCAGGGATGGAGTCGTCGGACGGCGTGCACGTGATCGAGATGCCGCGGCACGTGAGCTACTTTCAGGCGCCGGCCGTGTACACGATTCCACTGCAGTTGCTGGCGTATCACTGCGCGATCCTCAAAGGCACGGACGTCGATCAGCCGCGGAATCTCGCGAAGTCGGTGACGGTGGAGTAGCGGGCAGCCCGCCTGAGCGCTACCGGAAAGGCCGGGCGCGTTCGATGAGTTCATCGAGACCCGGTTCTTCCGGATTCCACGGCTTGCCCGGGTGTATCACCGAGACCTGGCAGCTCTCGGCGGCCTCGACCAATTGCCGGTAACTGCCTGCCTTCAGGTCGGTGATATAGGCTTGCTTGTTCTGGTCGTAGGCGAACATCTTCGGGCTGGCGAGCGTGCATTCATTGCAGCTCGAGCAACGCACGGTCTCGATGTACGCCGTGTCGGGATTCGGTACGGCTTCTTCCTCCGCTGCAGCAGTTCCTGCAACCGCAGCGGCAATCGTCGGCTGATCGAGCGGGGCCGCAGGGGTGGCGGCTGGCACAAGTGCGGCCGCTTCGATGGCACGCTGCTGCTCCCAGAGCGCCTTCTCGCGCGCCAGCAGCGCCTCGGCGCGCGAATCATGAATACCACCGAGTTCCTGCAGCCGATGCCAGGCTTCGCGACAGCGCTGGGCGGCACGCATCATACGTTCGTCGACGACGACCCGGCACAACAGGTCCGCATCGTCGACCGCCAGGATGAAGGGCAATCCGGTCGCAGCATCGGCCGGCGGGGATTCCAGCCATTGCCGGGCGCTGACCAGGCCTTCGCCCCAATGGGCGCGCGGGATGACAGCGAAATGCCGGCTGTGGCGCCGGTCGCCGAGCAGGAAATCGACGAACGTGAATGCCAGTTCCTCCGTCACGCCCTGCAGGTCCTGGTCCGCATACGTCAGGAAGTCGAGCGGCCAGTCCACTTCCGGCTGCGGGTTGTTCTCGAGCGAAAAGCGGGTAGCGCTGTCGGAGCCCCTGCCCGGGTCGTAGCTGAACGCCGGGAAGGCTCGAGACTGCATCGCCGAAGCGGCCGCGAGATAGCCGGGCAAGGTGCTCTCGCCATCCGCCGGTGCGTAGACGCTAAAGAGCGCCGGGCCTGCATGACGCAGACCCCGCTGGATGCCGTCGCGCATCTGCAGCAGATTGGATGCTGCGCTCTGCAATACGAAAGCGTCGCCGAACGTCATCGCCCTGGACGCCAGTTGGCTGCCGCGCATGCCGAACGAAAAGCGACCCTGGCCCGGCGCCGCTTCTTCCAGGAGATCACGGACCTCGAGCAGCACCTTGACCGGCATGCCCGACGACAACGCATTGTCGAGGTCGGCCTGCACGCCGGGCGCGTCGCTGCCGAGCGTCACGAGATAGTCGGGGAAGAACTGGAGTTCGGCTGCGGTGAAGTCCTGGCTTTGCATGCGGTCGAAAATGGGGGAATGCAGTTGCTCGACAAACTGCCCTTCGACCTCCAGTTCCGCCAGAGACAGTGCCTTCAGCAAAGACAGCATATCGGGCAGGCGATTGCGATAGGAATCGAGTGCAGCAGGCACGTTGTCGAATACGAAGCCGCCGTTGTCTGCATCCTGTGCGCCAGCAGCGCCAGGGGGCGCGAAGAATGCCTGCTCACGCAGTACGCGCAGCGCCCACTCGATGCGTGCGCGACGGGGTGTGTCCAGGCCTCCTTGGCTTGCCGTTGGCGACAGCAGCTTTGACATTTTCGCGAAATCGAACAACGCCTGGTGCGTGCCACCGAAAGTCTGCTGCAGGTTTGCAGCCTGAAAGGCGGCGGCCGATCGTGCATAGTCCGCACGGAGGATGGCCTCGAGACGCAGGACCAGCGCATCGATGCGGATCCGCGCGGCACGCGCCTTCTCGCCTTGCACCACGGCCCACGCATGGCGCAGGAATCGGGATGGCAACCGCGAATCGCATCCGGCCAGTTCGCCATCGACAGCCAGTGCGTCGCGCACGGTCGTCATGTCGCGTCGCCCGGCATCCTCAGTGCCGGCACCTGTGACAGCACTATCCCAGGCTTGCAGCAAACTGCCCCGCGCTCCATTCGCGACGGCTTCCCGGATCAGGCGCTCGACATGCAGCGCTCGCTTGCGCATCGCTTCGCCCTGCGAACCCTGCGGCGCCGTTGTCCGTAACGCTCCATCCACGGCGGCCGCGAGGGAGACGACGTACTCACCGGGTCCCCGGGCGAACACGACGGGGAAATCGTGACGAATCGAATCGAGATTGCGGTACTGCGCCAACAAGGCCGGTCGCAACCCCGCGGGCAACTGTTGCTCGGCTCCGGCGTCGTCCAGTTGGCGGCCCGTGAGATGGAAGATGACCTGCGACCTGAGCTGACTGTCCATGGTTACTGCGGCCATACGGTGAATTTATCGAACTCGCCGTCGAGCGCGCCGCGAACCTGGTCAGCCGTGCGCAATTTGCCGGCACCTCGGAGGTCCTCGTAGCAAGGCACTTCCGGGTTGCGATAGAGGATCCCCACCGGGATCGGATCTTCGGACGACGCGATTTCGCGGGCGCGATTGATGTCCGCAGGATCGTGGGGCAGCTGGTTACGGTAGATCTTCTGCAGCGCCGGGCTGACGCGAATGCCGTCGGCATGCGTAAGCATCAACATGCGCTGCGGATCGTGCACCCACGGCTCGAACATGTTGCCGACGAATTCCGGGCAACGCTGCAGGATGCGCACGAACGAGAAACCGCGGTGCCGGAAGGCGGCCGTCAGGATCTGGAACAGCGACTCGGGTATCCAGTCCACTGCCTGCGCGACGAAAGAGACGTTCTGCACGCCCAGCGTGACCGTAAGCGGACTCAGCGCATCGAGATAGGAGCCACGTGGCGTCGTGTTGCTCCTGGTCCCGATCGGCGACGTCGGCGAAGCCTGCTTCTTGGTCAACCCATAGATGTGGTTGTCGTGCAGCAGCACGGTCATGTTCATGTTGTATCGGATCGCATGGATCCAGTGCGCTGCGCCGATGCTGCAGCAATCGCCGTCGCCGGTATTCACGAACACGTCCAGGTCGGGGCGCGCCAGCTTGATGCCCTCCGCGATCGGCAGCGCGCGGCCATGGATACCGTGGAAGCCGTACGTGCGCATGTAATGCGGCAGCCGGCTCGAGCACCCGATACCCGAGACGAAGACGGTCTTTTC
>JBAVIQ010000364.1:0-1619 GCA_049687035.1 Steroidobacteraceae bacterium | reverse complement strand
GGCATCTACGGCGTGATGGTCATCTCGCAGATGTGGGCGTTCGCGGCGGACTCGTTCAACGTCAAGAGCGGTCAGCGACTGTTCGTGGTGATCATGCTTGGTGCAAACCTGGGCGCGCTTGCAGGCTCGAAGATCGCGCAACTGGCTGCGGTGGAACTGTCGCCGATCGGACTGATGGTGCTGGCTGCCGGCATCCTCGGCGCCACGCTGTTCCTTGCCGGGCCCGAGCGTGCGGCGGTGCCGGAAGGCTCGCGCGCAATTTCGGCGGAGCACGGCCGACCCGTGCCGAGACTGCTCGGCGGCATCGGTCTAGTCATGCGCGACCGCTACCTGCTGCTGATCGCTCTGCTCGTCGTGCTGCTCAACTGGATCAACTCGACGGGCGAGTTCATCCTTGCTGATTTCGTCAAGGCGGACGCTGTCGCGCGTGTCGCGGCGAGCGCGGGCACGCTCGACCTGGGTACGCTCATCACGGCGTTCTACGGCGACTTCAGTTTCTGGGTGACGCTGGTCAGCCTCGGCATCCAGTTGTTCCTGGTCTCGCGCATCTACCAGGCGGTCGGTGTGCGCGGTGCGCTGCTGATCCACCCGATCATCGTCGCCGCCGCCTACGGCACTCTCGCGCTGGCGCCGATCCTCGGCGGCTTCGTGCCGATCTTCACGCTCGTGCGCTGGATCAAGATCACGGAAAACAGCGTCGACTATTCTCTGATGAACACGACACGGCAGGCGTTGTTCCTGCCCGTGGACCGCGATGCCAAGTACGACGGCAAGACGGCCATCGACACCTTCTTCTGGCGGTTCGGCGACCTCATCCAGGCGCTGGCCGTCTACGTGGGCCTCAATCACCTGCATTGGGATGCGCCGAAGTTCGCGATGTTGAACCTGGTGCTGGCGTTCGCGTGGATTGCACTTGCGGTCGCGATCGGCCGCGGGTTCAGTCGCAAGGCGCTCGAGAACATCATGAACGTGGCGCCCGAGGCGGTCGAGGAAATCCCCGACCTGGTCTTTTCGCCCGGCCAGCCGTTCCTGCACCCCGTCTCACCGACCACGTTCCGGGACGCGGACCCCGGTGACGTGCTGAACCTCCGCGCCTGCTGCGATGACGGCAAGCCGCTGCCGCGCTGGGTACGGTTCGATGCGCGTCAGCGGACCTTCATCGGCACTGTACCGCTCGACGTCACGGTCGACGAGCTGCGCATCGCGGTGATAGCGAGCGACGTCGACGGGCTCGAGGCGCGCGCCACGTTCGTCGTCAGACGGTTCGTGATGACCTGACTCCGACTCCTGCGCGGGGTGCGTCAGGGAAGCCTGCACCGTGCCTGCGTTTGCGTCAGGGACTCTTCGCTGCCGCACTCGCGGCCGCAGGCAGCGCCAACAATGCGTCGCGGCGTTCCAGGATCATCTTGCGTCCCTTCGCGTCGACCAGTTCGCCGAGGGACGTCGCGAGATTGGCCTCGTTCAGCGCTGCGGCTCGGCGTCGAAGCTCGGTGCCCGGCGACGGCGGACGCGCCTTGAGGTAGGCGGGCAGCGACTTCGACGAGCCAAATGCGCGATCGTGCGCCGTCACGTAGACGAACCAGTCGTCGGAGTCGAACAGCAGCGCATCGGGCGTGCGC
>JBAVIQ010000363.1:0-15551 GCA_049687035.1 Steroidobacteraceae bacterium | reverse complement strand
GATGCGGCCCGCCTGCACGCCGTCGAAGAACGCGCGCACCGCCCGCACGATGAAGCGCGTGACGAAAAAGATGAGCGCGACGAACAGCAGCCCCGGCACAGCAGCGAGAATGTTGTGTCCGAAGCGGCCGAGCGCACCCAGCAGGTTGGCGAAGAGTCCTTCGCCCCAGGGTCGCGTGTAAGGGAAGAACTCGAGGACCAGCGCCGCCCACTGGTAGACGAGGAGCAGTGCAGCCGCCCAGGCGGCCAGCTTGACCGGCACGACCGCGAGATCGGCGATGCCGGAGCGGCCCACAACCTGCGTGCTCCAGCTCGGCGCCAGTCTTTCTGACCGCACTTCGACGAAGGCGCGCAGACGCCGGGAAATGGCTGAGTACCCGCGTATGACGGCCCACAACAGGAGGGCGAGGATTACCGTGACCAGCAGCGTGTAGCCGACCGCCTTGAGCATTGCCTCCGAGTTCCGGCTCTCTCGAATCTCGTCGAGTGCCTGCTGCAGGCTGCGCACCGCGACGTCAGCCGCCATGGCCGGCGTCTCGCCGGTTTCCCGATTCGCATCGTCGTTGAGGATCCGGAACAGGAACCTGCCGTCGATCAGGATCGCGAGGCCTTCCGGAATGGGTCGCGCCGAGACGACCAGGGGGCCGCCCCGTTGCAGCATGACCTCGAGTCCAGCGGTGATTGCCTCGCCCCGTTCGGCCGGGCTGGCGCCGAAAGCCGTTGCACGCAGCGTCGTGATCGGCTGGTTTGCGTGGCCTGAAAGACATTGCAGGGCCAGCGCGCTGGCCCGTCATCGGACTGGACTCAAACGGGCAGGGCGACAACGAGTGCCGCGAGCTTCCTTGCGTCCGCATCGAAGGCGCGGATTCCTTCCGCGAGTTTCTCGGTGGCCATCGCGTCTTCGTTGTGCTGCCAGCGGAACGCCGGTTCGTCGAGCGGCATGCGTTCGATGGTGCTCGAGCGCGCGCCTGCGACGGTCAGCTTCACCTCTACTTCGCCCGTGGTCGCTTCGAGCTGCTGCAGCAGGTCGGGACTGATCGTGAGCAGGTCGCAGCCCGCGAGGTCCGTGATCTGCGTGGACTTGCGAAAGCTCGCACCCATGACCTGGGTGCGATACCCGAACTTCTTGTAGTACTCATAAATGCGCGTGACCGATGCGACGCCCGGATCGTCGGCAGGCGCGATGTCGGCGACGCCGCCGGATTTCCTGTACCAGTCGTAGATGCGGCCGACGAAGGGCGAGATCAGCGTGACGCCGGCGTCGGCGCACGCCACCGCCTGCGCAAAGCTGAACAGCAGCGTGAGGTTGCAGTGGATGCCGTCGCGCTCGAGCCGCTCGGCGGCCTTGATGCCTTCCCAGGTGCTGGCGATCTTTATGAGGATGCGTTCGCGTCCGATACCGCCTGCATCGTAGAGGTCGATGAAACGGCGCGCCTTGCTCTCGGTCGCTGCAGCATCGAAGCTGAACCGCGCATCGACCTCCGTTGATACCCGTCCAGGCACGAGCGCGAGGATTTCGCGCCCGAAGCCCACGAACAGGTGCTCGAGGACCGCTTCGTTCCAGCGGGCCGCGGAGCGTGAACCTGCGGCTGCGAGTGCGGCCTGCACGAGGTGCTGGTAACGCCCGCCCTGCGCCGCCTTGAGGATCAGGCTGGGGTTCGTCGTTGCGTCCTGCGGTCGGAAGCGTGCGATCGAGTCGATGTCGCCGGTGTCCGCCACGATCACGGAGTGTCGGCGCAGAGATTCCAGCTGGTTCGTCAAGGATGCTCCATTTGCACGATTCAGTACGGCCATTTCCAGTCGCGTTCGGCGGGGCGGTCGATGCCGTGCTCGTGCGCGTAATTGCGGCACTCGATCTGCAGGTTACGGAGTTTCTCCTTTACGTGCGCTCCGGCCACCTGCAGCCTCGGCACGCGATCGATGACGTCAATCGCGAGGCTGAAGCGGTCGACTTCGTTGTTGATCGCGAGCTCGAGCGGCGTGTTGATGTTGCCCTTTTCCTTGTAACCGCGCACGTGCAGGTTCGCGTGGTTGCGGCGCCGGTAGGCGAGGCGGTGGATCAGCCACGGGTACCCGTGGAAGTTGAAGATGATCGGTTTGTCCGTAGTGAACAGCGAGTCGAAGTCGCGGTCCGATAGCCCGTGCGGGTGTTCCTTGGGCGGCGTGAGCTTGTACAGGTCCACGACGTTCACGAAGCGGACCTTGAGATCGGGGAAATGCTGCCGGAGCAGCGCGGTGGCGGCGAGCGCCTCCTGTGTCGCGATGTCGCCGCAGCCTGCCATGACGACTTCGGGCTCGGCGCCCTGGTCGTTGCTCGCCCAGTCCCAGAGGCCGACACCCTTGCTGCAATGCTTGATCGCGGCGTCCATGTCGAGGTACTGCAGGTGCTGCTGCTTGTCGCAGACGATGACGTTGATGTTGTCGGTACTGCGCAGGCAGTGCTCCGACACCGCGAGCAGGCAGTTCGAATCCGGCGGCAGATAGATGCGCGTCACGGTCGGGCTCTTGTTGACGACCACGTCGAGGAAGCCTGGGTCCTGGTGCGTGAAGCCGTTGTGGTCCTGCCGCCAGACGGTTGAGGTGATGAGCAGGTTGAGCGACGACATTGACGCGCGCCACTGGATCTCTTCGCAGATGTCGAGCCACTTGGCGTGCTGGTTGAACATCGAGTCGATCACGTGCACGAACGCTTCGTAGGTCGAGAAGAAGCCGTGGCGTCCGGTGAGCAGGTAGCCTTCGAGCCAGCCCTCGAGTGTGTGCTCTGAGAGCATCTCCATGACGCGACCGTCGGCTGCGAGCTCGCCGCCGTCGGCGTCCACCGGCAGGTAGTCCGCGAGCCAGGTCTTCTTGCTCGCCTGGTACACCGCGTCGAGCTTGTTCGACGTCGTCTCGTCCGGGCCGAACACCCGGAAGTTGTCGAGGTTGAGCTTGAGTATGTCGCGCAGGAATTCACCGAGCCGGCGCGTGTTCTCGGCCTCCGACCCGCCTGGTCTCTTGACCGCAACGGCAAAGTCCCGGAAATCAGGCATGCGCAGTGGACGGCGCAATTGGCCGCCGTTGGCGTGCGGATTGGCGCTCATGCGGCGCCGGCCCTGCGGCGCCAGTGCCTTCAGCTCCTGGACCAGTCGACCGTTCGCGTCGAACAGTTCCTGCGGGCGGTAACTCTTGAGCCACTTTTCGAGCAGCTTGAGGTTCGCCGGGTTGTCGCGCACGTCCGACAGCGGCACCTGGTGCGCGCGCCAGTAGCCCTCGACGGCATGCCCGTTCACTGTCTTCGGTCCCGTCCAGCCCTTGGGGCTGCGCAGCACGATCATGGGCCACCGTGCGCGCACTGCCTTGCCGGTGCGACGCGCCTCCGCCTGGATGCGACGGATCTCCAGCACGCAGCGCTCCATCGTTGCGGCCATGAGTGCATGCATGGTCATCGGGTCGTCGCCTTCGACGAAATGCGGGGTCCAACCGTAACCGCGGAACAGGCTGTCGAGTTCCTCGTGTGAAATGCGCGCGAGGATCGTCGGGTTGTTGATCTTGTAGCCGTTCAGGTGCAGCACGGGCAGCACGGCGCCGTCGCGCACCGGGTTCAGGAACTTGTTCGAGTGCCAGGCGGTTGCGAGCGGACCGGTTTCCGATTCGCCGTCGCCGACGACGACGGTTACGAGCAGGTCCGGATTGTCGAATGCCGCACCGAACGCGTGCGACACGCTGTAGCCGAGCTCGCCGCCCTCGTGAATCGATCCTGGGGTTTCGGGCGTGCAGTGACTGCCGATGCCCCCGGGAAACGAGAATTCCTTGAAGAATTGCCGCATGCCTTCCACGTCTTCGCCCTTGTTGGGGTAGATCTCGGCGTAGGTGCCCTCGAGGTAGACAGGCGCCAGCACGCCGGGGGCGCCGTGTCCTGGTCCGGCGAGAAAGATCGCGTCGAGGTCGTACTTCCGGATCAGGCGGTTCACGTGTACGTAGATGAAGCTGAGGCCGGGACTTGCGCCCCAGTGGCCAAGCAGTCGGCTCTTCACGTGTTCCGGCCGCAGCCGTTCGCGCAACAACGGGTTGTCGCGCAGGTAGATCATGCCGGCCGCCAGGTAGTTGCAGGCGCGCCAGTACGCATCGATCTGCCTGAGTTCGGTCGCCGTAACTGCTGAGTTCCGGCCTGGGGCCGTGCGTCCTGCCTTCTTCGCCATTTCTTCCCTTCCTCGCTGCGATAGTTGTCCTTGTAGCATCCAATAGAGTCGCGTCAGATGCCAGACTCAAGCACTGATTCGCGGCAGCGAAACGCGCGGTAACATAAGTGCAATCGAATTCAGGGAGCGTCCGGCCATGATTTCCTCGTCGCAGCGACGGCAGGCGAACCAGGGCAATGCGCTGGCAAGTGCATGGACCGCTTCGTTGCTGCTGCTGGCGTCGCTGCTTGCCTGCTCCGGCGCGGCCTCGGCCGCACCGAAGACCGACGTCGTGATCCTGATCAACGGCGACCGGATTACCGGCGAAGTGAAATCCCTCGAGTACAACCGGCTCAAGCTCAGCACCGATCACATGGGTACGATCTACGTCGAGTGGGACAAGATCGCGAGCGTCCAGTCCGACCAGTACCTGCTGCTCGAGCGTACCGATGGCACGCGGTATTACGGGCAACTGGCGGCAGGCGGCGACGAGTCGACGCTGTTCGTGAAGCGCGATGTGGACAACCCCGCGCAACCCGTCGAGAAGGGCTCGATCGTCCGCGCCGAGCCGATCCTGGGTGGCGATTTCGTCGACCGGCTCGACGGCTACGTCAGTGCGGGTTTCGACACGGCCAAGGCGAACAACCGCAGCAGCATCGATTTCGCGGGCGGCCTGTCGGCGCGCACGCGGGTGCGAGAATGGGAGCTGGATGGCGCGGTCAACCTCACCGACGACAGCGCGGGCGACACGAGCGAGCGCTATCAGTTGCAGGGAGATTACCGTCAGTTCTTCAAGGCCCGGGATTTTTACCTCGGCTTTGCCGGCCTCGAACGCAACACGGAACTCGACCTCAACCTGCGTACCACGCTGGGCGGCGGATTCGGCCGTTACTTCGTGCAGAACAACCACTCCGAGTGGGTGGGCGGGCTCGGCCTCGCCTATTCGCATGAAAACTACCTGGGTGGTGAGATCGTCGACAGCGTCGAAGGCGTGATCACTACCGCGTTCAAGGTCTTCCGCTACGACTTCCCCGAGACCGACATCGGCGGTGCGCTCACGCTGCTGCCGAGCCTGACGCAGTCCGGCCGCTACCGCGCCGAAGGCGACCTGCGCGCCAAGTACGAGTTCGTCGATGACCTCTACTTCGAACTCAAGGTCTACGGCAGCTACGACAGCAAGCCACCGCTCGCGGAATCCCAGCAGAGCGACTACGGCGTGACGACGTCGCTCGGGTACTCCTTCTGATCCATCACCCCGATTCACAGTCAGGACGGCTTCGGTCATGCGACTCTGGAATGCGATTCTGCTGCTGGCCGCCGCGATGCTCGCGGCAGTGCCCATCGCAGCCGAAACGCTGCTCGTCGTGCGCAAGACGGACGACGCAGTCGACTTCATGGATCCCGGCTCGGGATTACGCCTGGCGTCGGTGTCGACCGGGAACGCGCCGCACGAAGTCAGCGTGTCGCCCGATGGCAAGCGCGCAGCCGTGTCGAACTACGGCACGCGCGAGCAACCTGGTTCGACGCTCAGCATCGTCGACCTCGAACAGCCGCACGAGATGCGTCGCATCGACCTCGCTCCGCACACCCGCCCGCACGGCGTGGCGTGGTTCGCAGCCGATCGCATTGCCGTGACGACCGAAGGTTCGAAGCGCCTGCTCGTCGTCGATCCCGATAGCGGCAAGATCACTGGCGAGATCGAGACGGCGCAGGAAACCTCGCACATGGTCGTCGTCAGCGCAGACAAGCGCCGCGCATACGTCACCAACATCGGTTCGGGCACGGTGACGGCGATCGATCTGGTCGCCGGGCGAAAACTCCTGGACATACCTACGGGAGGCGGCTCCGAGGCGCTTGCGCTCACTCCGGACGGCCGCGAACTCTGGGTGGCTGCTCGCGCAGATGGGAACATCGCAGTCGTCGCTACAGCCGCGCTGGTAGTGACGGCGCGCCTGCCGCTGCCGGGCATCCCGATCCGGATTGCAATGACACCCGACGGTCGCACGGCGCTCGTCACCTGCGCGGGGTCGAGCGAGCTGGTGGCATTCGACGTCGCCAGCCGCACGGAGCGAGGCCGGCGCAAGGTGGATGTGACGCTCGCGCCCGGTGCCGCCGAACGTCCGTTTGCCCGGCTCGCGCCGGGCAGCGTGCTGCCAGTGGGGCTCCTGGTTTCGCGCGACGGTCGCAGCGCTTACGTGGCGGCCACGATGGGCGACCGCGTCGTCCAGGTGGACACCCGCACGCTCGAGGTCCTGCGCAGCATCGACGTCGGCGGCGAACCGGACGGTCTGGCCAGCACGCCGGTGATCCCGCGCGCCGTGTGTCACGGCTGCAAGCCGCTCGACAATTCACGGTAGCTGCAGCTCCAAACGCAGCCGGTCCTGCTGCGGCGCAGCAAGTTCAACCATTAAGTACATTTACGATTGAGGCTTCGGCGGCCTGAGTCGGACCATCTGCAAGTCAAATCAGGAGGGGGACCGCCCAGGCCCAGCGGCTTCGCGTTCTCCCGTCTGGTGCGCCAGGCGGCCGCTTTGGTGGAAACCCAGAGCCACATCGGCCGCCCTGGCGAAATGCCACTACCAATGGGAGCACGAGATGGGTCGTCAAGAAACTTTCTATGAGTTGATCCGCCGCCAGGGTATTTCGCGGCGCAACTTCCTGAAGTTCTGCTCGCTGAGCGCGGCGTCGCTCGGGCTCGCACCTCACTTCGCCGGCAAGATCGCGCACGCGATGGAAACCAAACCGCGCGTGCCGGTGCTCTGGCTGCACGGCCTGGAGTGCACGTGCTGCACCGAGAGCTTCATCCGCTCGGCACATCCGCTGGCCAAGGACGTGATCCTCTCGATGGTGTCGCTCGACTACGACGACACGATCATGGCCGCGGCCGGACACCAGGCCGAGAAGTGCATCGAAGACATCATGCGCGACTACAAGGGTCAGTACATCCTTGCAGTCGAAGGCAACCCGCCGCTCGGCAACGACGGCACGTTCTGCATTCCGGGCGGCCGCCCGTTCGTCGACAAGCTCAAGGAAGTGGCTGCGGATGCCGCCGCCGTGATCGCCTGGGGCTCGTGCGCCTCGTGGGGTTGCGTGCAGGCGGCGAAGCCGAACCCGACGACGGCCGTGCCGATCAGCAAGGTGATCAAGGACAAGCCGATCATCAAGGTCCCCGGCTGCCCGCCGATCGCCGAAGTGATGACTGGCGTCATCACGTACTACGTGACGTTCGGCGAACTGCCCGCGCTCGACCGCCAGGGTCGCCCGCTGATGTTCTACGGCCAGCGCGTGCACGATAAGTGCTACCGCCGCGGTCATTTCGACGCCGGCCAGTTCGCCGAAAAGTTCGACGACTACGGCTCACGCGTCGGTTACTGCCTGTACAAGGTCGGCTGCCGCGGACCAACGACGTACAACGCCTGCTCCACCACACGTTGGAACGAGGGTGTGTCGTTCCCGATCGGCTCCGGCCACGGCTGCCTCGGCTGCTCCGAGCCGGATTTCTGGGACAACGGACCGTTCTACGAGCGGCTCGAGACTTTCCCGCAATTCGGCGCCGAAGCGAACGCCGACAAAGTGGGTCTCACGGCCGCCGCGATCGTCGGCGTCGGCATCGCGGCGCACGCTGGTCTCACGGCCCTGCGCCAGGCCAGGGTAAAGCCGAACAACCCCGTTGCCTCAGACGACCGCGTCGTTTGACCGAGTGGAGAACTGAAAAATGAGCATTGCAACCCCGAACGGCTTTCAGCTCGACAACTCGGGCAAGCGCGTCGTCGTCGATCCGATCACCCGCATCGAAGGGTACCTCCGCATCGAGGTGAACGTCGACGCCAACAACGTCATCCGCAACGCGGTGTCGACAGGCACGATGTGGCGCGGCCTGGAGGTCATCCTCCGCGGCCGTGACCCGCGTGACGCATGGGCGTTCGTGCAGCGCATCTGCGGCGTGTGCACGGGCGTGCACGCACTGGCCTCGGTCCGCGCGGTCGAAAACGCGCTGAAGATCGAGATCCCCGAGAACGCGAACACGATCCGCAACATCATGCACCTGACCCTGTATTCACAGGATCACCTGGTGCACTTCTATCACCTGCACGCCCTCGACTGGGTGGACGTGGTGAGCGCGCTCTCCGCGGATCCGAAGGCGACGTCCGAACTGGCACAGTCGATCTCGAGCTGGCCGATGTCTTCGCCGGGCTACTTCCGCGACCTGCAGAACCGCCTGAAGAAGTTCGTCGAGTCGGGACAGCTTGGGCCCTTCCGCAACGGCTACTGGGGCCACCCGGCCTACAAGCTGCCGCCTGAAGCGAACCTGATGGCGGTTGCGCACTACCTCGAAGCGCTCGATTTCCAGAAGGAAATCGTCAAGATCCAGACGATCTTCGGCGGTCGCAACCCGCACCCGAACTGGCTGGTGGGTGGCGTGCCTTCACCGATCAACCTGAACGCGACGGGCGCGGTCGGCGCGGTCAACATGGAGCGGCTGAATCTGGTCGGCAGCATCATCGACCGTACCATCGAGTTCATCGACAACGTCTACATCCCCGACCTGATCGCGATTGCCGGTTTCTACAAGGACTGGGCGGCGATCGGCGGCGGGCTGTCGTCGAAGTACCTGATGTCGTACGGCGACCTGCCGAAGAAGGCCAACGACTACAGCCCGGCCAACCTGATGATGCCGCGCGGCGCCATCGTCGATGGCAACCTGAACGAGATCCAGGACATCGACCTCGATGCGCTCGACCAGGTGCAGGAGTTCGTCACGCATTCCTGGTACAAGTACGGCGACGAGCAGAAGGGCCTGCATCCGTACGAAGGCGAAACCGTCCCGAACTTCGACATCGGCGGCGCCAAGGGCACCAAGACGCGCATCGAAGCGTTCGACGAGTCCGCGAAGTACTCGTGGGTCAAGTCGCCGCGCTGGAAAGGCCACGCGATGGAAGTCGGCCCGCTCGCTCGTTACGTGATCGGCTACGTCAAGGGTATCCCCGAGTTCAAGGAGCCCACCGACATGGTGCTCGCCAAGCTCGGCGGCGTGCCGGTGACGGCGCTGTTCTCGACGCTCGGCCGCACGGCGGCCCGCGGCCTGGAATGCAGCTGGGCGGCGCACAAGCTGAAAGACGAGTTCAACAAGCTGATCGCCAACATCAAGGCGGGCGACACGGCCACCGCGAACATGGACAACTTCGAGCCGTCGACCTGGGCCAAGTCGGCCAAGGGCCACGGCTTCGTCGAGGCCCCGCGCGGTTCCCTGTGCCACTGGATCGACATCGAAGACAAGAAGATCAAGAACTACCAGTGCGTGGTGCCGACTACGTGGAACGCGAGCCCGCGTGACCCGGCCGGCAAGATCGGCGCGTACGAGGCCGCGTTGCTCGATACGCCGATGCACGATCCCGAGCAGCCGCTCGAGATCCTGCGCACGATCCACAGCTTCGATCCATGCCTGGCGTGCGCGACGCACGTGCTCGACATGGAGGGCAACGAGGTCACGAGCGTCAAGGTCCGGTAAGGAGTGATGTCATGAGCAAGATGTATCACCCTTCGACCCCGCTACCCAACAGGGTGCGTGAAGGGCACTTCGGCGAGGCGATCCTGCCACCCGCCGGCGTGCAACCGGGCCCGGTGTATGTGTACGACGCGGGCATCCGCATCTGGCACTGGGTGACTGCGCTGGCCATCGTCGTGCTGTGCGTGACGGGGTACTTCATCGGCTCGCCGCTGCCCTCCGTTGGCGGCGAAGCTCATGAGCACTACCTGTTCGGCTGGATCCGCTTCACGCACTTCGCGGCGGGGATGATCCTCGGCGTGGCGTTCGTGCTGCGGCTGTACCGGCTGCTGTTCGGCGGCAAGCATGCCCGGCAGATCTTCTGGATTCCGTTCTGGAGCATCGCCTGGTGGAAGGACATCTTCGCCGAGATCGGCTGGTACCTGTTCATCGGCAAGCCGAAGGAGTACGTGGGCCATAATCCGCTCGCGCACATCGCGATGTTTTTCATGTTCGTGCTGCCGATGTTCGTGCTGCTCTTCACCGGGTTTGCCCTCTACGCTGAAGGCGCGGGCGTACAGACCCTCTGGTACACATTGTTCGGCTGGGTGTTCAGCGTGCTCGGTGATTCGATGACCGTGCACACGTGGCACCACGTCGCGATGTGGGTCGTCATCATCTTCTCGATCGTCCACATGTACATGGCGATCCGCGAGGACATGACGCACCGCCAGACGACGATCAGTTCGATGATCAGTGGCTGGAGGTTCTACCGCTGAACCAGGGCGCAAGCCCGTCGACAGCTCGGTAACGGGACCGCGGGACGAGGGCGATCGTCGCCCGGAATCCTTCGGTCCCGTTATACTTTTAGACACTATCCAAGTGCATCGCGAAGTGCACCGCCTGGTGCCACGGAAGACGCGCGGGAGAGACGATGACTGATGAATCTGCGGCGCCAGAACGCCGCATCGTGGTGCTCGGGGTAGGTAACCTGCTGTGGGCCGACGAAGGCTTCGGGGTGCGCTGCGTCGAGGCGCTCGGCGAAGGCTGGGACCTGCCACCGGACGTCGGCCTGATGGACGGGGGCACGCTCGGGCTGGCCCTCGTGCCGCTGCTGCTCGACACCACCCACGTGCTCCTGTTCGACGCCGTCGCGCATCGCGGGGAGCCGGGTACGCTGATCGTCGCGCGCGACGACGAGATTCCAGCGCTCATGGGCGGTAACAAGATGAGCCTGCACCAGGTCGGGATGAACGACATCATGGCGAGCCTGGAGCTGCTCAACCACAAGCCTGCGCATTTCACGGTGGTCGGCATCAAGCCCGTCGAGCTCGCGGACTACGGTGGCAGCCTCACGCAGCGGGTGCAGGCGCAGATTCCCGACGCGCTGCAACTCGGCATCGACGAGCTGCGTCGCTGGGGCGTCGAGGTGCGTGAGCGCGCCGGTCGTCCCGAACGCGACGTCGTGATCAGCGCGCTGCGGCAGGGGCTCTACGAATCCGGTCGCCCGGCGCCGGACGTTGCGTGCCGCCTGGGGGATGAGCGTTTCCTGGCGATCCGCGCTGCGGCCCAGGAGCGCGGGGACGAAGAAACCGGGGAGTCCAGCGCATGAGCGGCGTGATCGACGCACTGGCCTCGCACCCGTCGTGCGACGTGCTGCGCAAGTCCGAACTCGACGACTGGCTCGCGCGCAATCCGCGCGGGCTGCTGTTCTTCATCGGCGACCGGCCGGAAGGTCTCGACGTCACCGTGGTCGTGCGTGAACTCGCGACGAGCTACGAGGGCCGGCTGCGTGTCGGCCTCATCGACCAGCGCGACGAGGCGGCCCTGATGACGCGCTTCGGCGTCGTCGTGATGCCCGCCGTCGTCTACATGCGCGACGGACAACCCGCCGAGCTCGTGGCGCGCATGCGCGACTGGCCGGTCTTCTCGCAAGCCGCCGATCGTCTGCTCGAAGACGCCGCGCCCGCGCCCCTCATTGGAGGAAACGCATGACCGAACACGTCCTCGTCTGGCACCCGAAGGTTCCAGGAGATTCTCCCGCGGCGTCCGACGAACAGCTGCGCCTGATCGGCATGCCCACCGGCTTGGTGCGCGCGGCGCGTCAGACCCCTGCGGACGAAGAGCTCACGGCCGCTTCGCGCGCCGTCATGAACGAAGTGGTCGCGGACCTGAAGCTGCGCGCCAGCAATCCGGACGCCCCGCCGACGCGCGTGAGCCTGAGCGGGCTCACCGAATCCGAGAAAGCGACGATCGCCGACATCCTCGGCGAAGGCGACGTCTGGGCGAAGGTCGGCCTGGACAATGCCTACTGGCGAGTGGTCGAGTCGGTGATGGCCGGCATCTGGCGCATCGAAAGCAGCACGGCGGACGGCACGCAGGGCGAATGGATCGAGGTCGGCCCGGTGCCGGCGCCGATCCTGCGTGCCGCGACCGAGTTGCCGCGCGCCGAGATCCAGGTGCCGGAGCAGATGCCGCAAGGTGCGATGAACGCGCCGGCGTTGCTGTTCGAACTGCAGCAGCGCTCGAGCGAATACCGTCCGGGCGCCGAGAACCATGTCATCAACTTCACGTTGCTGCCGCTCACCGACGTCGATGCGCAGGTGCTGACGAGCGTGCTCGGGCAGGTCCCGCTGGTGATCCGCTCCGGTGGTTTTGGCAGCTCACGCGTGTTCGCGACGGGCCTGCGCCATGTCTGGGCTGTGCAGTTCATCAATGGCATGGGTAACGTGATCCTGGACACGCTCGAGATCGGCGGCGTGCCGATCTCGGTCCTTGCCGCACGCGAGGATTTCGAAGACTCGGCCGAGCGTCTCGGCGAAATCCTGCAGGCGTTCAACTGATGAGCCGCCCCTTCGAAGGCAGCTACGGCGGCGACGGCTCGAAGATCGCGGACGACACCCGTCTCGAATGCGGCATCTGCTGGTGGGTCTACGATCCGGCGCTCGGCGATGACGAAACGCAGACGCCGCCGGGCACGCCGTTCCGGCTGCTGCCCGACACGTGGGAATGCCCCAACTGCGCGGCCAACAAGAGCAAGTTCATGGTGATCGACAGCGCGACGCTGTCGGAAGACGACGCCGTGAACAACCTCGCGAACGCGTATCGGCGCGCGGCGCTCAAGGTGAAGGGCATGCCGATCTACAACCCGACGCTCGCCATCGAAGCCGTGGGCTTCCGCGAGCACGAGGGGCGCCAGGTCGGCGTGATGCTGACCCCATGGTTCATGAACCTCACCGTGCTGCCGTCCCCGGCCGACCTGAAGCTCTGGATGGATGGCTCGACCACGCGCCTCGCGTTTCCTTCTGGGGCGTACGACTTCGTCGTGACCGACCTGCACGACGTCGGCCTGATCGGCACGTGCTCGCTGTTCTCGACGATGACGGAGTTCACGGACCACGAGGCCGCGCAGCTCGCTGCCACCTCGGTGGCCGATGCGCTGTTCCAGGCAGAGCCGCCGCCGGCCCCGCCGTCGGTATCTCGAAGGCAATTGCTCGGGGGCTGAGCCAGAAGACGTGCAGGCCGCAACGGGCGCGGCGGTTGCCGTCGCGGAGAAGACCAGCTAGCGCGGTCGGTGCGGTCGCAGCGCTGCGCGAATGTCGCCCAGGCTCGAGCGCTGCAGTCCCGACGCGTCGAAGTTGTCGCGGTCGAGCCAGCGTTCGAATGCCTCGCGCAACACGGGCCATTCCGATTCGATGACCGAATACCAGGCAGTGTCGCGACTGCGGCCCTTGTAGACCGCCGCATGGCGGAAGACGCCCTCGAACACGAAGCCGAGTCTTTCGGCAGCACGCCGCGATTTCGCGTTGAGTGCGTCGCACTTCCATTCGTAGCGGCGATACCCGAGTTCGAAGGCGTGACGCATCATGAGATACATTGCTTCCGTCGCTGCCGGCGAACGCTGCAGCACCGGTGACATGGCGATATGACCCACCTCGATGGTTCCGGCGGGCGGGTCGATGCGCATGAACGTGCCCACGCCTGCTGCGCTGCCAGACTTCCTGTCGACGAAGGCCTGGAACAGCGGATCGGTGCTGGCCGCGCGCTCGGTGAGCCAGCGCTCGTACTCGTCGAACTGTGCAAACGGGCCGTACGCGAGATACGTCCACATGCGGTGCTCGCGATCCTGGCTGTTGGCGTCGAACAGCGCCCGGGCATGCTTCGCCACGTCCAGCGGCTCGACGAGGCAGAACCGGCCTTTCAGCCTGCGCCGTGCGGGAGGTGCCGGGGGCTGCCAGCCGGGCAGGGCGGGCCCAATCGGCTGACCGAGCTGGTTCAGGCGGGCCTCGTCGCTCAAGTGGCCGCTTCCGTCGCCGTACCCGTGCCGTCCGCGAACTGCAGCGCGGCGAGCCGTGCGTAAAGTTCGTTGGCGCGCACGAGTTCGGCGTGCGTGCCCTGCGCGACGATGCGTCCATGGTCCATGACGACGATGCGGTCGGCCTGCAGCACCGTCGCGAGCCGGTGCGCGATGATGATCGTCGTGCGGCCCTGCATCAGGTGATCGAGCGCTGCCTGCACCAGCCGCTCGCTTTCCGCATCGAGCGCGCTCGTCGCTTCGTCGAGCAGCAGGATCGGCGGATCACGCAGGATGGCGCGGGCGATGGCGATGCGCTGGCGCTGCCCGCCCGAAAGTCGCGTGCCGCGCTCACCTAGGAACGTGTCGTAGCCTTCGGGCAGCTTGCGCAGGAACTCGTCAGCGGCGGCTGCCTTGGCGGCTGCTTCCACTTCTGCATCGGAGGCGCCCGGGCGGCCATAACGGATGTTTTCGCGCGCGCTTGCCGCGAACAGGACGGTGTCCTGCGGCACGAGACCGATGCGGCTGCGGACTGCGAGTGGGTCTGCCTGCGACACGTCCACGCCGTCGATCAGCACCCGGCCTGATTCCGGGTCGTAGAACCGCAGCAGCAACTGAAACGTCGTGCTCTTGCCCGCGCCTGAAGGACCGACGAATGCAACCGTCTCGCCCTTGCGCACCTGCAGGTCGAACGCGTCCAGCGCCTTCGCCTCAGGACGCGATGGATACCGGAACGTGACCTGCTCGAAGCTGAGTTCGCCGCGCCCGGGCACGGGCAGCGCGACAGGCTGCGCCGGCGCCTGGATCGTGGGCTGAGCGTTTTCGAGTTCGAGCAGGCGCTCCATCGCGCCTGCGGCACGCTGCACTTCGCCCCACATTTCGCTGAGGCTGGCGGCGGCGATCGCGACGTAGCCGGCGTACAGCAGGAACTGGCCGAGCTCGCCGCCCGTCATCTCGCCGCGCACGACCGCATGCGCGCCCTGCCAGAGCACGAACGTGATGGCGCCGAAGATCAGCATCGTGGCCAGTGCAGTGAGCGTGGAGCGCGTCTTGGTGCGGCGCACGGCGGCGACGAACGAGTCTTCGATGGCGACGTCGAAACGATCTGTGTTGATCTGTTCCAGCGTGAAGGCCTGCACCGTCTGTACGGCATTCAGCGTTTCGTCCGCGATGCTGCTGGTGTCGGCAATGCGGTCCTGTGACGTGCGCGACAGGCGGCGAACCCGCCGGCCCAGCACGATCAGCGGCACGATCACGACCGGAATCAGCACCACCAGGTAGGCGGTGAGCTTCAGGCTGGTCACGCCCAGCATCACGAGGCTGCCGATCAGCGACAGCGCGGAACGCAGCGTGATCGACAGGTTAACGCCCGCGATGGACTGCACCAGCGTGGTGTCAGCCGTGAGTCGCGACAGCACTTCGCCGATGCGGGTCACTTCGAAGAACGCCGGATCCATGCGGATGACGCGCGCGTAGACGGCCGAGCGCATGTCGGCCACGACGCGCTCGCCGAGCCAGCTCACCAGGTAGAATCGCAGCGCCGCAAACACGCCGAAGACGGCCGCCGCCGCAAGGAACGCGACGAAGTACTGGTCGATCGTGTCGCTGCTCTTCGA
>JBAVIQ010000362.1:0-3543 GCA_049687035.1 Steroidobacteraceae bacterium | reverse complement strand
GGCGACGCAGGGCGCGGTTCCTGCCTACTTCCGGCGAGCGTGTCTGCTTTTCCGCTCGCCGGAAGAAGGCAGGAGCTGCGCCCCAACTCTCGCCTCGCCTAGCCGGACTCAGCCGAGCAGGTACGCGAACAGGAAGATCCCGAGCATCGTGAACACGAGCGCGAGCTTCGCGAGCGTGCCGAACAGCAGGCCCATCCACGTCGCGAGACCCGCCTGCGTGGCTTTGCGCCACTCGCCATGCGAGAGCATCTCACCGGCGACCGCGCCGACGAACGGCCCGAGAAGCAGACCCGGAATGCCGAGGAACAGCCCTCCCAGCGCGCCGAACGCAGCGCCCACGATGGCGAGCCTGGAGGCTCCCACGCGCTTTGCACCCAGCGCCGTGGCGGCGAAATCGATGGCGAACGAGGCGACCGTCAGCACGCCGAGAAACGTGAGCGTGATCCCGCCCACGCGTTGAAAGTCATCGGCCCAGGCCGCGACCACGAGCCCGCCGAACACGAGCGGCACGCCTGGCAACGCCGGTAACACGGCACCCGCCATCCCACCGAGCACCAAGAGCAAGGCGAGGACCCACATCCACACGTTGTTCCCTTCCATGAGCCAATCATGCACATTGCCGGCGCGTTAGTCACAGGGACGCCTTCCACTTGAGCTTCTCGCTGCCTGCCACCCCGATCCTCGACGCGCTGCCTGCGTTGCGAGCGGCCTTGCGGGCGCATCGAAACGCGGTGCTCGAGGCACCGCCGGGTGCGGGCAAGAGCACGGTGGTCCCGCTCGCGCTGCTCGACGAGCCGTGGCTCGGCGCCGACAAGTGCATCGTCATGCTGCAACCGCGCCGGATTGCGGCGCGCGCCGTGGCGCGAAGACTCTCGCAGCTTGCGGGCTCGGAGCCCGGACAACTCGTGGGCTACCGAACCCGGCTCGAAACCCGCGTCAGCGCTGCGACGCGCATCGAGGTGGTGACGGAGGGCATCCTGGCGCGCCGACTGCAAAACGATCCTGCGCTCGAGGACGTCGGGTGCGTGATTTTCGACGAGTTCCATGAGCGCAACCTGCAGTCGGATCTCGGTCTCGCGTTGGCACTCGATGCGCAGCGCCATCTGCGCGAAGACCTGCGCCTGCTCGTGATGTCGGCGACCCTGGACGGCGCTGCGGTGGCGGCGGTGCTCGGCGATGCAGGTTCCGTGCGATGCGAAGGACGCGCCTTCGAGGTCGCTACGCAGTTCACAACGCCGGCGCCGGCCGGCGTCAACCGCTGGCCCGAACCCATCGAGCAGCGAGCAGCTCGCGTCGTCCTGCGCGCGCTCGAGTCCGATCCCGGCGACGTGCTCGTCTTTCTGCCAGGCGCCGCGGAAATCCGCCGCTGCTGCGACGCCGTCGCCGCCGGGGCGGGCGATCCTTCGCTGCAGGTCCTGCCGCTGTATGGCGATCTCGACGCCGCGGCACAGGATGCCGCGCTGCGTCCTGCGCCAGCAGGGCGGCGCAAAGTCGTCGTCGCCACGAACCTCGCCGAAACCAGCCTCACCATCGAAGGCGTGCGCGTCGTCGTCGATGCAGGGCTTGAGCGCCGGCAACGCTTCGATCCCAACAGCGGCATGAGCCGCCTCGAGACCGTTGCGATTTCCCGCGCCTCGGCCGATCAGCGTCGCGGTCGAGCAGGGCGAACTGCTCCGGGCGTGTGCTATCGGCTGTGGTCCGAGTCCGCGCACGCCTCGCTGTCGGCGCAGGCCGCTCCGGAGATCCTCGAGGCCGATCTCGCGCCCCTCGCACTCGAACTTGCATGCTGGGGTGCGACCGATCCGCACGCCTTGGCCTGGCTCGATCCACCACCGCTCGCGACGCTGACGCAGGCAAGAGACTTGCTGCGTCGGCTCGAAGCAGTCGACGAACACGGACAGGCCACGGCGATCGGACGTCGCATGGCCAGCCTCGGCACGCACCCGCGGCTCGCACACATGATCGAACGCGGCGCTGCGCTGGGCCTGGCCGATCTCGCATGCGACATCGCGGGGCTCGTCAGCGAGCGCGATCCGCTGCGTGCGCAGGGCGTGCAGCGCGATCCGGACCTGCGTCACCGAGTGGATGTCCTGCGCGGCGCTCCGGCACCGGCGGGTTTCGCAGTCGATAGCCGGGCGCTGCAACAAGTGCGACGTGCCAGTGAACTGATTGCCCGGCGCAGCAGCCGCGACGGCTCGGCGCGCATCCTGGGTCAGCCGCAAATCGCGCGCGACCAGGCCGTCGGTCTACTGCTGGCATTCGCCTACCCCGACCGCATCGGCATGGCGCGGGGCGGCGAGGGCGGACGATACCTGTTGAGCCAGGGCCGCGGGGCGGCGCTGCCGGGACCTTCGGCGCTGGCACGCAGTGAATTCATCGTCGCCGCCGAGATCGACGCCGGCGAGCGCGAAGCGAAGCTGTACCTCGCGGCGCCGCTCGAGCGCGCGCTGCTCGAACAGCATTTCGGGTCGCTCGTCACGGAGCAGGACGAAGTTGCCTGGGATACGCGGACGGGCGCCGTCATCGCGCGTCGGGTAAAGCGCCTGGGTGCGCTGGTGCTCGAAGAACGGCCACTGCGCGGCGGGATCGACGCCGATACGCGCGCGGCAATGCTCGCGGGCATTCGCGAACTCGGGCTCGACTGTTTGCCGTGGACGAAGGAACTGCAGCAATGGCGTGCGCGGATCACGTTGGTGCGCAACAGCGCGACGACGCCGGAACAGGCCGCCGAATGGCCCGACGTGTCGGATGCTGCGCTGCTTGCCACGCTCGAAGACTGGCTGGCACCGTGGCTCGATGGCGTCACTCGCCGCGATCACCTTTCCCGTGTCGATCTGCGCGGTGCGCTGCACGGCCTGCTCGACTGGAATACGCAGCGCCGGCTCGACGAATGGGCGCCCACGCACCTGACCGTGCCCAGCGGTTCGCGGATTGCCGTGGATTACTCCGGCGCGGTGCCCGCTCTGGCCGTCCGGTTGCAGGAGGTGTTTGGCTGGATGGACTCACCGCGACTCGCGGGCGGTCGCGTGCCGGTCACGCTCGAACTGCTGTCGCCAGCGCGACGCCCGGTGCAAGTCACCCGCGATCTCGCGAGTTTCTGGGCCCGCGGCTATGCCGAGGTGAAGAAGGAGTTGAAGGGTCGCTATCCCAGGCACTACTGGCCCGACGATCCTTACGCTGCGACACCCACGCGCAAGGTCCGGCCTCCCGGTGAGTGAGCACGCCCGGTGAGCCAGGATTGCCAACGCCACAGCTCGCTGCAGCAAGCACTTGCAGTGCTGATGCTGGTGCTGGTGGCGAGCGGATGCGCCCCGTTCCGTCCGGACGTACCGTCCGAACCTGCGGCCAGCGAGCGCTCGACGGCATCACAGCAGGGTGTGGGAGCGGTGATCGCACGGCAGGCGCTTGCCCAGGTGGGCGCGCCGTATCGATACGGCGGCGCCGATCCCGCTCGTGGCTTCGACTGCAGCGGCCTGGTCAGTTACGCGCACTCACGCGAGGGCATCAGCGTGCCACGCACGGCCGCGGCGCAATTCGCTGCTG
>JBAVIQ010000361.1:0-6763 GCA_049687035.1 Steroidobacteraceae bacterium | reverse complement strand
GAGACTTTGCCTGCACCGTGCGATGTTTTCGGTGCGCCGATAACGAGCCCAGGCGCCGGCTATCAGGCGCTCGATCCGGTACCTTTCCCCGAGCGCGTGTCTGCCTTTCCAAGCTCGGGGAAAGGTCCCGGATCGGTCGCTTGCAACCCGCACGTGTCCGCCTTTCCAAGCTCGGACAATGGCACTCGATCTGCCGCCACGACCGCACCCGTCGTCACAGGCGAATCCGCTGCCACCGCCCCGACCGCCAGCGCAGGTACAGCGCGCTGCCCAGCAGCACGACGTAGACCAACAGGCCGGTCCACCCGCCGGCCGCGCCATAGCCGTACTGCGGCAGGAAGTCCACCCAGCCCTGCCCCGGCGCAAACGACAGCGAGTGCGCGAGCGGGACGAAAACACCCCAGGCGAATACGAAGAACAGGATCGCCGGCACGCGCACGTCGCCTGCACCGCGCAGCGAGAAACTGCTGCCGAGGTTGAGACCGTCGAAGATCTGGTAGCCCGCCGCGATCCACAACAGCACGATCCCGATCTGCACGACGTCCGCCGACTGCGGATCCGCGACATTCATGAAAGTTGGCAGCAGCCATGGCCCCGATAGTGCAACCAGCACACCGAGCGTGCCCATGAACGCGACGGTGAGCCAGATGATCGCGTTGCCGAGCCGGAACGCCCAGTCGCGATCGCCCGCGCCGATCGACTGGCCGACCAGTGTCGTGCCAGCGAGCGCAATGCCGATGCCCGGCATGTACGACATCGACGTCAGCATCATGATGATCTGGGTCGCCGCGCCATCGACGGCGCTCAACCGCACCTGCATCAACTGAAACAACGCCATGCCGAACAGGTCGGCCGCATACATCGCGCCCATCGGCAGGCCGAGTCGATACTGCCGCGCGAGGCTGCCGAGATCGGGACGCCACGTCAGGTGCGACTTGTACTTCGTGCGCAGTTCCTCGCCCAGGAACAGCCACAGCGCAAAGCCGAGACCGCACACCATGCTGATGTTGGTGGCCCAGGCTGAGCCCGCAATTCCGCCATCGAGCTTGAAAATGAAGAACCAGTTCAGCGCCGCATTAACGACCGCGACCAGACCCGTCGTCATCACCGCGACGCGCGGCCGCGAGATGCCATTGAAGAAGCCGAGCACGGCCCAGAGTGCGACCCCGAGCGGCGCGCCGAGCATGCGCGGCTGCCAGAAAGCCATTGCCTGTGCGGAAACTTCGTGCGCGAGACCGAACGGCGCGAACAGCAGCGGACCCGACCATGCAAGCAACGCGAAGAAGGGCAGCGTCAGCGCGCTGGCCGTGAGCGCGACCCAGGTGGCGTGGCTCGCGCGCGTGAAACGACGCCCGCCCTCGGCCTGCGCCACGAACGTCTGCACCGCGAGGCCCACGCCGCCGACCAGCATCAGGAACAGCAGCACCACCCAGTAGACCGCAGCCATGCCGGCCATCGCGGTAGTCGAGATGTGGCCGACGAACCACGTGTCCGTAAGGCTGATCACCGCCTGCAGGCTGCTGTTGAGCATCAGCGGCAAGGCCAGCATCGCGACGGCGCGGTAGTCGATGACGGTGCGCCCCGTGGCGGGATCGCGCTTCTGTGCCGGCAATGGATTGCGCGCCGGCGTCGAGACGAAATTCGTCCCGGCCGGTGGCGAGTCGGCTGCGATCATGACAGTGCGCGCATCACCGGCGCATCTGCCGATGCACGAAGAAATAGTAAAGCGAGCCCAGGAACACGAGCAGGCCACCCACCCACAGGGTGATGCGATGCAGGTTGCCCTGCAGCAGCTGCTCGTCCTGGCCTGCAGTGACACCCACCCAGCAGAGCACGATGCACCAGAGACCCGAGCCCAGGATCGTCGCCAGCGAATACCAGCCGTAGTGCATGCGCACGACACCCGCGGGAATTCCGATCAGGTGGCGGATGACCGGGAGCAGGCGCGAGATGAACACACCGACCATGCCGTAGTGCGACGACCAGGCCTCGGCCCGCTGGATCTTCTCCGGGGTGATCATCACGTAGCGACCGTACTTCATGAGCAGCGGGCGACCGATCAGGTACGAGGCCCAGTACATCACGCTCGCGCCCACCCACGAGCCAACGGTGCCGACCAGCACGATGCCGGGCAGCGAGAACGTGCCCCTGGAGTGCGCCAGGTAAGCCGCCGGCGGAATGACGAATTCGCTCGGCACGGGCAGGATGGAACTCTCCATCGCCATCAGCAGCCCGATGAGCCAGTAGCCGCCCTGGTCGAGGGCAGAGAGGTACCAATGGATCAGGGAGGCGAGCATCTCGTGCATTGGGGTGCTTCTGACTTGAAGAATTCAGGGGGCAGGCGGCGGGACGAAAATCGCGCCGGGCAGGCCCGCATTTTGCCAGAGCCGGGCGGTCCTCAGGCGGCGGCCTCGGTAGGACGACGCCCGCACAGATGCGACAATGCTGGACGCGGCCGGTTGGAATACCTGAAAGATGATGGATGACCTGAAAAAGATGTCCTGCTCGCCTCGCGCCCTCGGCGCCCTGCTGGCCCTGTATTCCATCGTAGCCGGGCACACCGGCATCGCTGCAGGACTGTCGATTCCCGGCTTGGTTGCCGCCGAAACGCCGGCCGAGATGGCGCCCAGGTCCGCCGCACCCGAACCGATTGCGGCGGGCGACATCCCGATGCGCGCCGACGAGGACGAGCGCTTCGCGCAGGACGCCCTCGTTCGTGCACGGCAGCAGGACAGCGGCAAGAAACTCGGCGCGGAACTCGATGCGCTCACCACGGGCATCGTCAACCTGTCGCAGACCTCCAAGAAAGAGGACGTGAAGCAGCTCTCGGTCATCCGGCTCGAAAGCCTCGAAAGCCATTGGCGGTTTTATGACCGGGAGCTGACGGACTGGCGGCGCGGCCTCGACCGTGTCACCACCCCTTACAACGAGGACGCCGCACAACTCGCACAGAAGCGTGCCGTGTGGGAAGCCACCCTGGCCGCGCTCGCCGCGGGGGGCGTCACGTCAGCGCTGAGCGATCGCGTCAAGGTGATCCTGGGCCAGATCGCGCTGGCGGAGCGGGCGCTGGCCGAACCGATGGACGAGCAGTTCAAGCTGCGGCGTCGTGCCAACAAGGTCCAGTCGAGCATCGAAGCCGGCACCAGGAGCGTCGAGGCCGCGATCGCGTATTACGACCGCCGGCTGGGCATGATAGATGCGGTTCCGGTCTGGCAGTCCTGGAACGACACCAGGTTTTCCGCGCAGGAATTGCGAGGCGCCGAGACGGGCCTGCGACTCGAGGCGTCGTTCATCCAGGAATGGAGCGCCGCGAACCAGCATCGCCTGCGCGGGTACAAGGCGGCGGCCGTCGTGCTGCTGCCGCTGTTGCTGCTGCTCGCATATCGACGCCGGAAGAGGGTCTACACCGAGCCCGAGATGCAGGCGGCCGCGCGGGTGCTGCGGCGCCCGGTCTCCGCGTGGCTGCTGCTCGTGCTGATCGGCGTGATCATCGTGTTCCCCGACGCACCGCTCGCGCTGCACCAGCTGGCGCTGCTGCTGGCGCTGATCCCGGTGCTGCGGCTGCTGCCGCAGAAAGTCTTCCAGGCCCTCGGACCCTGGCCTTACGTCGGTACCGCGCTCTACCTGCTGTATCGCCTGAGCTTCCTGCTGCTTGGCCAGCCACTGTTCTACCGGCTCTACATCCTCGCCATGACCTGCATCGCCGCGTTTGCGGTCGTATGGCTGCTCGGCTCGGCGAAACGACGGCGCGTGCGCCAGGGAATGCCGCCAGCGCCGGTCGCCGTGCGCGCGCTCGGCTGGACCGCTGTCCTCGCCCTCGCAGTCTCCGTAATCGCGAACGTCGTCGGCAATGTGTCGCTGGCGGAGATGCTCGGCAGCGCGGTACTCGACAGCGCCTACGTGGGCCTCGCGCTGTATGCGGGCGTCAACGTCCTGTCGTCGATCCTGAGCCTGCTGCTCGCAAGGCAGGAGATGACGCGTTTCCGCGTGATCACCCAGCACGCGGGTCCGTTGCTCGCCAGCACCAACAAGCTGATCGCAGCGGCCGCGGCAATCACGTGGATCGCCGTGACGCTGAACCAGTTCCGCGTCGCACGACCCATTTTCGGTGAAGCCAGGGCGGTGCTGACCCAACCGATCACGTTCGGGCAGATCTCCGTCACGCTTGGCAGCATCCTGCTGTTCCTGTTCTCGGTCTATGTCGCGTTCTGGGTTGCGCGCACGGTACGGCTGATCCTGCGCGACGAAGTACTGCCAAAGATGGCACTGCCGCGCGGCGTCGACAACAGCATCTCCTCGCTCAGCTACTACGCGCTGGTGCTCATTGGCCTGATGGTCGCGCTGGCCGCCGCTGGCTTCGAGACCTCGCAGTTCGCCATCATCTTCGGCGCGCTGGGTGTCGGCATCGGCTTTGGCCTGCAGAACGTGGTCAACAACTTCGTCTCGGGCCTGATCCTGATGTTCGAGCGTCCGATCCAGCCGGGCGACGTCGTCGAGGTGTCAGGCACGTCGGGCACGGTACGCGCGATCGGCATGCGGGCGACGACGCTGACGACGTTCGAAGGCGCTGACGTCATCGTGCCCAACGGCACGCTGCTGTCCGAGAAACTCATCAACTGGACGCTGAGCGACATGAACCGCCGCATCGACGTGGAAGTCGGCGTGGCCTACGGCTCCGACCCGCGCCGCGTGCTGACTCTCTTGCGCGAGGTGGCGCAGGGCACGCCCGGCATTTCGCCCGAGCCGGTGCCGGCCATCGTCTTCAAGGGCTTTGGCGCCAGCTCGCTCGACTTCAGCATCCGCGCCTGGACCAACGACTTCGGCGACTGGGTGACGATCCGCACCGAAATGACAGCGCGCGTGTACGAAGCGCTGGCGCAGGAAGGCATCGAAATTCCGTACCCGCAGCAGAACATCCACATCCGCAGCGTGTCGCCTGAGATCGGTCGGCAGTTCGCCGGCGCGATCCCACCGCAGCCGGGCGCTGCGCGGCCTGCGTAGTGCTGCTCGAGGCCGGGCTGCTGAACGGTGGCGCCAGCATCGTCGCGGCGGCGCTCGGCGGCCTGGCACTTGCGGTCGCGCTGTACAGCGCTCCGTGGCAGGCCTGGCTCGGCGACAGCGAGCGACAGTGGGTCTGGTTCGGGTCGATGGCGCTGCTGGTCGTCGTCTGGTCGATGAAGGCAGGCATCACGCCAGGTATTTCGGTGCGATTCATGCTGGTAACGGCGCTCACGCTGATGCACGGGTGGCAGCTTGCCATCGTGGCCGGGGCGCTCGTGCTCGTCGTGCTCTCGGTCGCAGGCATCGCGGACTGGCACCTCTACGGCGCCAACCTGCTCTGCATGGCCGTCGTGCCGGCGCTGTTTACGGCCTGGTTCCACGAACTGGTGCATGCGCGCCTGCCCCACAACTACTTCATCTACTTTTTCGTCACGGCATTCCTGGGCTCGGCGCTTGCGTTCAACCTGGCGGGCCTCGTGCGCGTTGCGCTGCTGGCGGCCAGCGGCACACTGGATGCGGCGCACGCGGCACCCGAATACTTCGCGATCCTGCCCTTCATGAGTTTCGGTGAAGCGGTCGTCAATGGCACCATCATCGGCATGGCGGTGGTTTACCGACCCAAGTGGGTGATGAGTTTCGACGACCGGTTGTACCTGCACCAGCGCTGAGCGAGCACGCGGTGCGATAGAATCCGGGCATCGTCTCCCCCGCAAGTCATCACGCCATGCCTACGTACGATTACCACTGCCCCGCCAACGGTCGCGTCGTCGAGGTCAGCCACAAGATGGCCGACAGGATTTCAACCTGGAGTCAGCTCTGCCGCCTGGCCGGCCTGCCGCTCGATGGCACGTCGGGGAAGGCCAAAGTGGAAAAGCTGATGAGCGCGAGTGGTGTCGTGCACGCCGGCTCGCTCGGCAGCGGCTACGAAAGGCCGTGTGACACAGGTCCGTGCGGTGGCGGTGGTTGCGGCGGTGGCGGCTGCGCTATCTGACGTCTCCGGGCAGATCGAACACGAGCACCTCGGCCGCCTCGCCGCCCGCAAGACGCAGGCCTGGTTCGTTCGTCAGCTTCAGCGCGTCCCCCGCCTCGAGCGCCTCGCCGTTGGCAACGACGCGACCGCGGGCAACGTGGACGTACATCAGGCGTCCAGGCGCGACCCGCAACTGGCTCTGCTCCGATCCGTCGAAGAGTCCCGCAAATACCCGCACGTCCTGGTGAATGTGCACGGAACCCTGCGCCCCATCGGGCGAGGCAATGAGGCGCAGACAGCCGCGCTTTTCGTCCTCGCCGAAGCTCTTTTCCTCGTATGCCGCGGGGATGCCGATGACGTTCGGCAGAATCCAGATCTGCAGGAAGTGCACGGGCCGCAGGTGCGACCCGTTGAATTCGCTGTGCTGCACGCCACTGCCGGCACTCATCCGCTGGACGTCGCCGGGGCGGATCGTCGAACTCGTCCCGGTCGAGTCCTTGTGCGCGAGCTCGCCATCGAGCACGTAGCTGATGATCTCCATGTCGCGGTGACCGTGGGTGCCAAAGCCGGCGCCCGGCACGACGCTGTCCTCGTTGATCACGCGCAGCGGCCCGAAATGGACGTGCTGTGGATCGTGATAACCCGCGAACGAAAACGAGTGGTATGACTTGAGCCACCCGTGGTCGGCATAGCCCCGCTCCTGGCTGCGACGAATCTCGGCCATCGGCCACCTCCTGTGGAATGGCGCCATATTGCCTTAGACTGCCCGCCCGTCCGCGCCGTCCTGCCCGT
>JBAVIQ010000360.1:0-5664 GCA_049687035.1 Steroidobacteraceae bacterium | reverse complement strand
CTCGGCCAGATCAACCAGGCCGAGTTCATCGACGCACGGCGTGCGCAGACCGATGCCCAGCTCAACGTCACGAGGGTGCGGGCCGAATACCTCGCGCGCCTCGCAGAACTCGAATTCTCCATCGGCGACGCGCGCCGCATGGATCAGGAGCGGATGTGAAGCAGCCAGCCTGGAAGGCGTTGTCCGTCGTAGCCGTGGCGGCCTTGCTCGTCGCGTGCAACGCAGAACAGCAGAACGACGCTGCTGACGCGCAGCCCGCCGCGGTGCGCACGGTACCGGTGGCCAGCGTCGCAGTCACCGCGCAGACTCGCGCGGTGGGCGTGCTCGCGCCGCGCGACGAAATCCGCCTGGCCTTCAAGGTCGGCGGCGTCGTCGATTCGGTGCGCGTCAAGTCGGGCGACATCGTGCGCAGGGGCCAGGTGCTCGCCGAACTGAAGCGCGCCGAAGTGGATGCCACGGTCTCGCAGGCGGCCGAGGGCGCCGACAAGGCTCGCCGCGACCTCGAACGCGCGAAGCAGCTGCGGATCGACGAAGTCGCGACCGAAGAGCAGGTGCAGGACCTCACGACCGCCTACAACGTCGCCCGCTCCAACCTGGACGCGGCGCGGTTCAACGCGCGCTTCGCGCGCATCGAGGCGCCAGTGGACGGCATAGTCTTCGAGCGCATGGTCGAGGGCGGCGAGCTGGTGCAGCCCGGACAGCCGGTGGTCGTAGTCGGCTCGACGGATTCGGGCTGGGTCGTGCGCGTCGGCCTGGCCGACCGCGACGTGGTGCGCATGGAATCGGGTGCGCCGGCGCAAGTGACGTTCGATGCTTTCCCGGGCCGTGCATTCGAGGGCAAGGTGACGCGCATAGGCGCCGCCGCGGACCGTGTGACGGGCACGTTTGAAGTGGAAGTCGAGGTGAACCCGCAGGGCGCTCGCTTTGCACGCGGGCTGGTGGCCAAAGTCACACTGCCTCTCGCACGACTGCCAGACGTCGCACCGAACGCAACGGTCGTGCCGATCACGGCACTCGTGGAAGCCGACGGTCAACGTGCGACCGTGTACGTGCTCGATCGCGAGAAGAACGTCGCACGCCGCAAGGACGTCACGCTCGGCCCCCTGCTCGGCGAGCAGGTGATCGTGACCGCGGGCCTCATCACGGGCGAACCCGTGATCACCGACGGCGCGGCGTGGCTGACGGACGGTCGCAGCGTCCGCGTCGTCACCGACGATCGGGGCTGAGCCGTGCGACTATGGGAATTCGCGGTCCGACGCTGGCAGTTCACGCTGCTGCTGTTCGGCCTGCTGCTCGGCGTGGGGTTCACCTCGCTCAAGAACATCCCGCGCGCCGAAGACCCCGAGTTTCACGCGCCGGTGCCGATCATCGTCGTCGTGTATCCGGGCGCAGATCCGGCGGACATCGAGCGGCTGATCGTCGACCCGATCGAAGACGCAGTCAACGAACTCGACGACATCAAGCGCATGGACAGTCGCTCGCTCGACGGCGTCGGCATCATCCAGGTCGAGTTCCAGTGGGACCAGGACCCTGACGAAAAGTACGACGAGGTGGTGCGCGAGGTGAACCGCATCCGTGCCGAACTGCCCGCCGACATCGCGAGCCTCGAGGTGCGGCGCACCGGCTCCGGTCTCGTCAACATCATGCAGGTGGCCCTGGTCAGCCCGGACGCCTCGTACCACGACCTGGACGACCTCGGCCGCGCGCTGAGCGACGATCTCGAAACGCAGCCCGGCGTACGGCGCAGCGAAGTATTCGCGATGCCCGAGCCCGAGGTCCGCATCGCCGTCGATCTCGAACGGATGGGTCGCGCGGGAATCTCACTCGGACAGGTCGAAGCCGCGGTGCGCGGCGAGAACGCGGCCATCCCCGGCGGCTCGGTCGACCTCGGCTTGCGCAAGTTCAACTTGAAGACCTCGGGCAGCTACGATTCGCTCGACGAAATCGCCGGCACGATCGTCGCGAGCCGCAGCGGACGCGTAGTCCGGTTGCGCGACGTAGCCGAAGTCTCGTGGGACACGAGCGAGCAGCAGTACATCGGCCGCTACAACGGCCAGCGCGCGATCTTCGTGACCGCGAGCGCCAAGGACCGCGTCGACGTCTTCGACGTGCGCAAGGCCATCGACGGCAGCCTCGCCCGCTTCGAGGGCACCTTGCCGCCGAACGTCAAGCTCGAGCGCGGCTTCGACCAGACGCGCAACGTCAAGCATCGGCTCGATCGGCTGGGTATCGACTTCGCGATCGCGATCGGGCTGGTGCTGCTGACGCTGATTCCACTGGGCCTGCGCGCGGCGGGCGTGGTGATGATTTCCATCCCGCTGTCGCTGTCGATCGGCCTGGCGGCGCTCTACTTCACCGGCTTCTCGCTCAACCAGCTTTCCATTGCGGGTTTCGTGCTCGCACTCGGCCTGCTGGTGGACGATTCGATCGTCGTCGTCGAGAACATCGAGCGGTACCTGCGCGCCGGGTACACGCGTGTCGAGGCTGCGATCGCTGCCACGGGCCAGATCGCGCTCGCCGTCATCGGCTGCACCGCGACGCTGTTGTTCGCATTCCTGCCGTTGCTGTTCCTGCCGGAGGGCGCGGGCATTTTCATTCGCTCACTGCCGGCAGCGGTGTTGTACACCGTGGCTGCGTCGCTGCTCGTCTCACTGACGGTCATCCCTTTCCTGGCGAGCCGCCTGCTTAAAGCCGAGGGACACGGTGCCGCAGGCAACAAGGCACTGCAGGGACTGATGCGCGTGATCCACGGCATCTACGGTCCGGCGCTGCGCGTCGCGCTGGCCGCCCCGCGGCGCACCCTGCTCGCGGCGCTCGCGTTCGTGCTCGCGTCTTTCGGCCTCACTACCCTGTTGGGTTTCAGCCTGTTTCCGGACGCCGACATCCCGCAGTTCCGCATCGCAATCGAGACGCCAACCGGCGCGAGCCTGGCCGATACCGATCGTGCCGTGCGCTTCATCGAAGCCGAGCTGCAGCGGCACGAAGAAGTGAAGCACGTGTTCGCGAACGTGGGCCGCGGCAACCCCCGCGTCTACTACAACATCTTCCCCGAGGAGAAGAAGGCGAACGTCGGCGAAGTCTTCGTCGAGTTGCAGCAGTTCGACCCGCGCACGACCCCGGCGCTGCTCGAAGGACTGCGGCAGACATTCAGCGGCTACGCCGGCGCGCGGATCATCGTCGAGAGCTATCGCAACGGTCCGCCGATCAATGCGCCGATCGAAATCGCGATCGTCGGGCCCGACCTCAATGCGCTGCAGAAGCTCGCGAACCAGGCCGAAGCACTGATGGTCGCGACGCGGGGAACGCGCAACGTCGACAACCCGGCGCGCCGCCTGCGCACCGACCTCGACCTGCGCATCGATTCCGACAAGGCTGCGCTGTTCGGTGTCGCACCGGTCGAAGCCGATCGCACGGTGCGCGCAGCCGTCGCGGGGCTCAACGTCGGCAAGTATCGTGAGCCGGACGGCGACGAGTACGACATCACGTTGCGCTTGCCGATGCAGGGGCGGCAGCGGCTCCAGGCGCTCGACTACATCGAAGTGGCGTCGGCGAACGGGCAACCCGTGCCGTTGCGACAGCTGACCGATCCGGCATTTTCAACGGCGCCGAGCGCGATCCGCCGGCACGATCGTCTGCGCGAATACGTGCTGACGGCGTATGCGACCGCGGACATGAACGTGGCCGAGGTGACGCAGGGCGTGCTCAAGAACCTGCGGCAGCTCGAGCTACCGCCCGGTTACTCGATTCGGGCCGGCGGCGAACTCGAGGCGCAGCAGGAGAGCTTCGGTGGCATCGGCACCGCCGTGCTGGTCGCAGTGTTCGGCATCCTGGCCGTGCTGGTGCTCGAGTTCGGCAGCTTCCGTTCGATGCTGATCGTCGCCGGCGTGATTCCGCTCGGCATGGCCGGCGGCTTCATCGCTTTATTCCTGACGGGTTACGACTTGTCGTTCACGGCCACGATCGGCATCGTGGCGCTGATCGGCATCGAGATCAAGAATTCAATCCTGCTGGTCGACTTCACCAACCAGCTGCGTGAACAGGGCGTGCCGCTCGACGATGCCATCACGCAGGCGGGCGAGATCCGCTTCCTGCCGATCCTGCTGACGTCCGCGACGGCGATCGGCGGCTTGCTGCCGCTCGCGATCCAGGGTTCGGGACTCTATTCGCCGCTCGCGATCGTGATCATTGGCGGCCTGCTGTCGTCGACACTGCTCGGCCGGCTGGTTACACCCGTGATGTACAAGATGCTACCGCCGTCGATCGTGGTTCAGCCCGAAGCCAAGGTCGATGCTTCGCTGGCCGTGACGCGGGCGGTCTGAGCGGTGCCTTGTAAGTCAGGCGTTCCGCCGGGGTAACGAGTCAGGGAGGAGGGTGGTGAGGGCGTTCGATCCCGGTCTTCGCCGGGCGATCGGAAAGGCAGATACGCTCGCCCGGGGAAGACCCGGATCGAATGCCTGATCGACCGCGCTTGAGTGAATTCTCGTCAAAGAACGAGAATTCACACGGCGCACGACTCGTCGACGAGGTCACACCGCATGACCCGCTGCAGCTGCGTCGCAGCCAGCAACTTCCATGGCGCCGTCACCATGCCGTGTTGGCTAAGCTCGATGTAGTGCGTGCCCAGATGAAGAAGCTGGAGGCGATCGGCCGCCAGCTCGAAGCCACGCCGGATCAGCAGATCTCACTGACCGACCCCGATGCGCGCTCGATGGCCACCAGCGGCCGCGGCACGGGGATGGTGGGCTACAACGTGCAGGCCGCCGTCGACACCAAGCACCATCTGATCGTGACGCACGAGGTTGGCAACGAAGGCCACGATCGCAACCAGCTGAGCCCGATGGCACAGCAGGCGCTGGAGACGCTCGGCACGCAGGACCTGACCGTGCTCGCCGACCGCGGCTACTTCAGCGGCGAAGAGATCCTCAAGTGCGAGCAGGCGCAGATCAAGGCGCTCGTGCCGAAGCCGCTCACCAGGAACTCGGCGACCACCGGGCGCTTCGACAAGCGTGACTTCCACTACGAGGCAAAGCGCGATCGCTACCGTTGCCCGGCGGGCAAGTACGCCACGCGGCGGTGCCCCTCGATCCAGCACGGCATGACGATCCACCGGTACTGGTCGACCGCTTGCCCGCAGTGCCCTCTCCGCAGCGCCTGCACGACCGATACCTGCCGACGCATCAACCGCTGGGAGCACGAAGACGTGGTCGAGAGGATGCAGCGACGCCTCGACGGCACGCCGCAGGCCGGACGGCTGCGCCGCCAGACCGTGGAGCACACGTTCGGGACGCTCCAATCGTGGATGGGAGCGACGCACTTCCTGACGAGGACGTTGCCGAGAGTGCGAACGGAGATGAGCTTGCAGGTCCTGGCATACAACCTGAAGCGAGTGATACAGATCCTCGGCGTGCAGCCGCTGATCGCGGCGATGAGGGCGTGACGGTCGCTCGCGTCCCTTCGCCGGTTCGCGTCATAAGACCATTGCCGCTAGCGTTTTCGCACGGCCTCGACCCACAGGAGACGGCCGCGAGCAATGAAAGCGGACGCTCAGCGTTGCCCATAACCGGAAGACCGCAGGCGGCGAAGTCGACTGCGGACTTTCCGGTTGATGGGTTTGTTAGGCCCCATCTCGGGCGCGCCGGCAGTGAACCCATGCCCAACCAAACA
>JBAVIQ010000359.1:0-2559 GCA_049687035.1 Steroidobacteraceae bacterium | reverse complement strand
GCCTTTTCGCTCGTCGGAAGGTCTCTCGGAGCAAGGGTCCCGGAATCTAGGCCACGTGCAATCAGCCGCCGACGCGCGCCTCGCGCAGCGCGCCGCGCCGCACTTTGCCGGAGTCGTCGCGCAGCCGTTCGGTGGTCGTCTCGAAACTGCGCGGCAATTTGTAGGAGACGAGTCGCTCCGACAGGTACCGCTGCAGGGCCTCGAGGTCGAGCGCAGCGGTGCCGTTGCGCACTTCAACTATGGCGTGCGCTCGTTGCCCGAGGTCATGGTCCGGGAGGCCGACCACGACGCTCGCGAGCACGGCAGGGTGCGAGTCGATGGCCGCTTCGATTTCGGCCGGGTAGATGTTGGCGCCGCCGGAAATGATCAGGTCGGTGCGACGGTCTGCAAGGTAGAGGTATCCGTCGGCATCGATGCGCCCGAGATCGCCGAACGTCTCCCAGTCGCCCCGCGCGCGAGGCTCGGCGCCGAGGTAGTGGTACGTCGCGCCCTTGCCGCCGGCCGGCAGGAAATAGATCTCGCCGACTTCGCCGGGCGCCACGTCGTTACCGGCTTCGTCGAGAATCCGCACGCTGGCTCCGGGCATCAACCGGCCAACGGAGCCTTTGTGCTCGAGCCATTCGCGGCCGCCGATCATCGTCGCCGCGATCGCCTCGGTGCCCGAATACACTTCCCAGACAGCATCTGGTCCGAGCCACTCGATCCACTTTTCCTTGAGCCACACCGGGCACGCCGCCGCGATGTGACAGACGATTTCGAGCGACGAGAGGTCGTAGCTCGCGCGCTCCGCGGGGTCCAGCCGCCAGATGCGATGCATCATCGTCGGCACCTGGTACAGCCACTGGCCGCGATGCCGTTCGATCATGCGCAGGGTACCGGCTGCATCGAAGCGCGGCGTAATCACGACGTGACAGCCCCAGCACAGCGCCGAATAGGCGAGCCCGAATGGCGCCGAGTGATACATCGGTCCCGGGATGACGACCGTATCGCCAGCCTGCATGCCCAGCGCCGGCACGTCCGGATCGAGTACCGATCGCGCGTGATCGACGATGACCTTCGGCCGGCCGGTACTGCCGCCGCTGGCGATCGCCTTGACGTGTTGCGAGACGCGTTCGGGTAGCGGTTCCCCGGACAGGGATGGGTCGTACAGCGACTGCTCAGTGACGACCGGTACGCCTGCGGCTCGTGCGGCCTCGCACCCGACGACCAGTCGCGGCTGCAACACTGCGAGCAGGGCCTGCAATTCGAGCGGCGGCAAGCGGTGCGACAAGGGCGCCGGTGTGGCGCCTAGTGCCCAGCACGCGAAGGCCACTTCCAGGAAGGCGGTGCCGTTCGGCAGGGCAATGGCAACGAAATCGCCTGCTTCGACGCCGGCCATCTGCAGCGCACGGGCCCGGCGATGAACCCGTACGGCCAGCTCCGCTCGCGTGAGCGTCAGGTCCTCACAGCTGAGCGCGGGGCGATGCGGGTCACGCGCCGCCTGGACGCTGAGCAACTGTCCGATCGGCAACGCGACCTGCGGTGCAGCGGGTGCGAACTGCCGGCGCATCGTCTGGCTGCGACTCAGCCGGCGTCGGTGGACAACATGCGCGCGAGATCGCCGCGCACGACTTTGCCGACGCTGTTCCGTGGGAGCTGCTCGACGACTTGCAGGCGTTCTGGATGCTTGAATAGTGCAAGTCCCGCGGCCGCGAAATGTGCGCGCACCGAGTCGAGCGTCGGCTGCTTGCCCGGCTTAGGCACGACGACTGCACAGATGCGCTCACCCATGATCTCGTCGCGATAGGCCGTGACGGCGCCCTCGAGCACGTCCGGCATCTGGGACAGCACGTTGTCGAGCTCTTCCGGCGCGATCTTCACGCCGCCGCGGACGATGAGCTGCTTGAGCCGGCCAATAAACCGGTAGAACCGTGGCGGGTCGTCGTCGCCGGTGATCTCGAACAGGTCGCCGGTGCGAAACCAGCCGTCCGCCGTGAATGACTGCGCGGTGATCTGCGGCGCGCGGAAATAGCCGTCGAACACGGTCGGTCCCGTGATCTGCAGTTCGCCGGGCTTGCCCGCCTCGAGAATCTCCATGCCCGTCTCCGGCTCGACGATGCGCGTGCGGATGTGAGCGTGCGGCGGCGACTCCCAGCGGATCTCGTCGCGCCCGTAGCGCGGGAACAGGCGGGCCCGATGCTCGGGATTCACGGCATTCGAGGCATTGCTGATCAGCGACATGCCTTCGTTCGAGCCGAAGGCGTTGACGATTTCGATGCCGAAGCGTTCCTGGTAACCGCGGATCATCTCCGGGTCGAGCGGCGCCGAGCCCGAACCGATGCAGCGCAGGCAGGAGAGATCGACGCTGGCGAGCAGCTTCTCGTCCTTGAGCAGCATGTTGAGCACGGCGGGCGGCGCAATCGCGTACCCCGGCCGTTCTTCGGCGATCTGTCGCAGGTAGACGCCGAGGTCCAGCGGGTGGTGCAGCACGAGCGTGCCCGCGCTGTGCAGCCAGCTCATGAAGCAACCGCCGATCGCAGCCATGTTGATCAGTGGAAACGGGTTCAGCAGCCGTTCGCC
>JBAVIQ010000358.1:0-2196 GCA_049687035.1 Steroidobacteraceae bacterium | reverse complement strand
ATTCTCGACCGCGCCAAGGGTGTGTTTTCGCGTGCCCCGCCTGTCGTCGCCGACAAGGCCCCCACGGTCGTCGCGAAGAAGATTACGCAAGCGTTTCACGCTGTGAGCATCCAGCCCGGTATCCGGTGCTGCCACCAGGCGCGGGCACTGCAGGGTCAGCGCTTTCTTTCGCGGGAGGCACCGCCGTTGCCGCTCAAGAACTGCACGTGCGATAGCTGCACGTGTCTCTACCAGCACCACGATGACCGCCGCGCCGGGGCCCGGCGTGCGCGCGACATCGGCGTGGCGATAGACGGTTGGACTGAAGTCGACCGGCGCAGCCAGCTGGGCCGCGGCCGCCGCAAGACCGACAAATCCAGCTGACCCGGTTGCGGCTCAGCCGCGCCCGGACGTCACGACCGCATCGCTGACGAACGGGTTCGTCCGCCGTTCGTCCCCGAACGTCGACATCGGTCCGTGCCCGGGTACGAAGCGGACGTCGTCGCCGAGCGTAAACAGCTTTTCACGAATCGAGTGGATGAGCGTGTCGTAGTCGCCACCCGGAAAATCGGTGCGGCCGATCGACCCGGCGAACAGTACGTCACCGACGAAGGCGATCCTGTCGGCGGCGCAGTGGAACGTCACGTGGCCCGGCGTGTGACCCGGGCAATGCTGCACGTCGAATTCGACGTCGCCGACCTGCACCTTGTCGCCCTGGTCGAGCCACTGGTCGGGCACGAAGCTTTCGCATGGCCCGAAACCGAACATGCGGCCCTGCTCGGCGATGCCGTCGATCCAGAACTGATCGCCCGGATGCGGGCCGATGATCGGCAGGTGCAAATCGCGCGCGAGCCTGGCCGTGCCACCGGCATGGTCGATGTGGGCGTGCGTCAGCAGGATCTTCGTGAGTTGCACGCCGTGCTTGCTGGCCGCGGCGAGCACCTTCTCGAGATCGCCGCCCGGGTCGATCACCGCGCCTGCCAGCGTGCGCGGGCACCAGACCAGCGAGCAGTTCTGGGCGAACGGCGTGACGGGAATGACGACAGCCTGCACTCAGGCACTCCCGGGCGATGGTTCCCGCTGCGTGGACGGCGCGTTGCTGCGCACGCCGCCCATCAGCGCGATGCGCATGCCTTCTTCGACCGAGAGTGCCGTCGTCTCGACGAGTTCCCGCGGCACGAAAATCGTGTATCCGCCCACCATGTAGCTCATCGGCAGGTAGACGGCGACCATGTCGTCGCCTGCGGGCTCCGAGCGTCGCAGCATCTCGTCCGATTCCGCGGTGACGAAGCCAATGACCTTGCCCGGGCCGAACTGCAGCAGCACGACGCGTCGCAGGTCGTTGCCCTGGCCCGATGACGGGAAGAACCGCATGAAATCGCGGATCGCGAGGTAGATGGTCTTGACGACCGGGATGCGCGCGAAGAACGCGTCCGACATGCGCAGCGCGCTGGTCACGAACCAGGCGTTGACGGCGAGACCGACGAAATACAGCACGATGAGTCCGGTCAGGAGTCCCAGCCCCGGCCAGTAGTAGTGCGCGGGTACCAGCAGCTTGATCACCGGCGAGAACAGTCGCTCGGCCGTGACCGCGAGCCAGTACACGACGTAGACGGTGAGCCCGATCGGCAGGATCGCCACGAGCCCTTTCAACACCGTATTCCAGATCTTGCGCATGTTGTTCCTGCTGCCGACGGGCAGCGAGTATGCGTCAGTGCCGCCGCGCGCCGCCACCGCATCGCTTATGATTCGCGGGTCTGCGAAATCGAGTTCGATGCGACCCATCCTGCCCCGCCTGCTGCTGTCCTGGCTGCTCTCCGCCGCGCTGCTCAACGCGCCAGGCGTCACAGGCGCGCGCGACCGCGACTACCTGCCGCCCGAAGTCGAGCAGGCCATGAAGCGACGGAAAGTGCCGGGCACCAGCCTCAGCGTGTTCGTGCGCGAGGTCGGCCGCGAAGAGCCCCTGATCAGTTACAACTCCACCGTGCCGCGCAACCCGGCGTCGACGATGAAGGTCGTCACGACGTACTCAGCGCTCGAGTCCCTCGGACCCGCCTACACGTGGCGGACTCGTGCGTACGCCACCGGCCCGATCCGCGACCAGGTGCTCGATGGCAACCTCGTGCTCGTGGGTGGCGGCGATCCGTTCATGACCCAGGAGCGCTGGTGGGCGTTCGTGGGTGGCTTGCGCCAGGCCGGCGTCGCCCGCATCGCGGG
>JBAVIQ010000357.1:0-5952 GCA_049687035.1 Steroidobacteraceae bacterium | reverse complement strand
GGCACGTACTGCATCTGGTACCCACTCACGGAACGCGCGGCGCCGTTGCGCTTTCGCCGTAATTTGGAAGGTTCGGGTATCCGCAAGGTGCTCGACGTGACGATGAGCGTGATGCCGGACGACACCGCCGTGGGCCTGCGCGGCTCGGGGCTCGTGATCGTGAATCCGCCGTGGATGCTCGATGAACGGCTTGCGGAACTGCTGCCCGACCTGCATCGGCTGCTGGTCCCCGACGGCGCGGGCCGCACGAGCGTCGAGTGGTGGGTCGGCGAGTGAAGGGGTTTCCCTAACCCCTAACCCCTTCCCTTCACTTCCTCATGGCGGAAGCACGTCACCACGTGATCATTCACCATGCCGGTCGCCTGCATGTGCGCGTACATGATCGTGGAGCCCACGAACTTGAAGCCGCGCCGCCGCAGGTCCTTGCTGAACGCATCCGACTCGGGTGAAGTCGCCGGCACCTGGGACATCTCGCGCCATCGATTCACGATCGGCTGGCCGCCGACGAACTGCCAGCTGTATTGCGCGAAGCTGCCGAATTCCCGCTGCACCTCGAGGAAGCACCGCGCATTGGTGATCGCCGACTCCACTTTGAGCCGGTTGCGCACGATGCCTGGGAACTGCAGCAGCTTCTCGACCTTGCGGGAGTCGAAGCGCGCCACCTTCACCGGATCGAAATCGGCGAACGAGTCCCGGTAACCCTCCCGCTTGCGCAGGATCGTCGACCAGCTGAGCCCGGCCTGCGCGCCCTCCAGGATCAGGAATTCGAACAGCCGGCGGTCGTCGTGGACGGGAACACCCCATTCCTGGTCGTGATAAGCGATGTATTCCGCGCTCATGCCGGAATACGACCAGCCGCACCGGTATCGAGCGTCGGGGGCCAAAGATGCGGGCTGAACCGCAGCTGCCTTGGGCGTCTTGACCTTCGGAACGGGCTTCCGGGCGGCTTTGGTGCTCATGCGCGGATTCTGCCCCCGGCGTTGCGGCTATTGCGTTCTTTTCGCGGCCGGTCCCGCTCGGGTATAAAGTCTGGATTCTGATCGAAAAAGCGCCCGCCTCCATGACCCACCCCGACGCCCCCGGCCAGTTCCCTCGCGTCCGCATGCGTCGCATGCGCCGCGACGCCTTTTCGCGCCGCATGATGCGGGAGACGACGCTGACGCCGGAGGACTTCATCTACCCGATGTTCGTCATGGAAGGTACGAAGCAGCGCGTCGCGATCCCGTCGATGCCGGGCATCGAGCGCGTGTCGGTGGACGAGCTGGTCCGCGAGGCTGAAGCCGTCGCGCGCCTCGGCATCCCGGCACTCGCCCTCTTCCCGGTCACGCCGCTCGAGGCCAAGAGCCTCGACGGCCGTGAAGCCTGGAACCCCGACGGACTGGCACAACGCGCCGTGCGCGCGATCAAGCAAGCCGTGCCGGAACTCGGCGTGGTGACCGACGTCGCGCTCGATCCTTTCACCACCCACGGCCAGGACGGCATCATCGACGCGACCGGATACGTCATGAACGACGTGACGGTCGAGGCGCTGGTGAAGCAGGGCCTGTCGCATGCCCAGGCGGGCGCAGATGTGGTGGCGCCCTCGGACATGATGGACGGCCGCATCGGCGCACTGCGCGACGCGCTCGAAGCCGCGGGCCACATCCACACGCGCATCCTCGCCTACTCCGCCAAGTACGCGTCGAGCTACTACGGCCCTTTCCGCGACGCCGTGGGCTCGGCCGGCAACCTCGGCAAGGGCAACAAGTACAATTACCAGATGGATCCGTGCAATTCCGACGAGGCGCTGCGGGAAGTCGAGCTCGACCTCGCCGAAGGCGCGGACATGGTGATGGTGAAGCCCGGCATGCCGTACCTAGACATCGTGCGCCGCGTGAAAGATCGCTTTGGCGCGCCGACCTTCGTGTACCAGGTCAGCGGCGAGTACGCGATGCACATGGCCGCGGCACAGAACGGCTGGCTCGACGAGCGCGCGGTCGCGCTCGAATCGCTCAGCTGCATCAAGCGCGCGGGCGCCGACGGCATCCTGACCTATTTTGCGAAGCGTGCTGCAGAATGGCTCAAAGAAGGACGCTAGTGGCAGGAGGTCTGGTCGGATACCAAATCGCCACTGCACCTCCGACTAACCCCTAACCCCTAACCCCCATCCCCTATCCTCTATGTCTGACTCCTACGCCCTCTTCGGCTACCCGGTCCATCACAGCTGGTCACCGTTCATCCAAGGCCTGTTTGCGCGGCAAACCACGCAGGACATGCAGTACCGGCTGCATGAAACTCCACCGGACCAGTTCCGTCACGACCTGCTCGAGTTCCTGTTGGAGCAAGGTGGGTGCGGCGCGAACATCACGCTGCCGCACAAGCGCGCGGCAGCGGAGATGGTCAATGAACTCACGCCGCGGGCCCAGCTCGCGGATGCCGTCAATACAGTCCTGCGTCGTAATGGCGAACTGATCGGCGACAACACGGACGGCGTCGGCCTGGTCACCGATCTCGTGCAGAACCTCCGGCTGAACCTCATGTCGCCGCGCATATTGATGCTTGGCGCCGGCGGTGCAGCGCGCGGGGTGATCGGTCCGCTGCTGGAGCTGAAACCGTCGACCCTCGTGATCGCCAACCGCACAGCCAAGCGCGCCATCGAGCTGGCCGACGAGTTCTCCGGCCGCGGTGAAGTGAGCGGCGCCGCCTTCGACGGTGTCGAGCCGCTCGAACCGTTCGACCTGATCATCAATGCAACCTCGGCCAGTCTCAAAGGCGAAGTGCCGCCGATCCATGTCCGCGCGTTGGACAGGAATACCGTGTGCTACGACATGGCGTACGGGATCGGCGAGACGCCCTTCACGCAATGGGCCCGTGATCGCGGCGTGAGAAACGTGGCACAGGGTTGGGGCATGCTGGTCGAACAAGCCGCGGAAGCGTTCTTCGTCTGGCGCGGCGTGCGCCCGCAGACGCCGCCCGTGCTGGAAGCGTTGCAATTCCGCGCTAACTACCTGGCGGCAGCCGCGCGTACTCGTTCTTGAGCAACACGTAATCGCGCGCCATCTGCGGGATGCGCGCAATCTCTTCGGGCCGCAACTCGCGCGCTCGACCCGCCGGATTGCCGACGTACAGGTAACCGGATTCGAGTTGCTTGCCCGGCGTGACGACACTGCCGGCGCCGATGATCACGTCGCTCGCGACTTCGACGCCATCCAGCACGATGGCGCCGATACCGACCAGCACGCGGTCCGCGATGGTGCAGCCGTGCAGCGCAACCTTGTGACCGATGACGACATCCTCGCCGAGGATAGTGGCCCAGCCCGCATCGTTGCCAGGGTAGGGACGCGAGACGTGGATGATGCTGCCGTCCTGGACGTTGCTGCGAGCGCCGATGCGGATTCGATTGACGTCGCCGCGGATCAGCACGAACGGCCAGATCGAAGCGTCTGCACCGAGCACGACGTCGCCGACGACCAGCGCCGCAGGATCGACCCACGCGCCCGGCCCCAGGGTGGGAGACACGCCGCGATAGGTTCGAATCGCCATGCTGGACCGCTCGCATTCCCCGAATTTGGGACGCACAGTCTAGACGCTGCCACCGGGCAACCGGCAATCTAGCCGCTCGCGGGGCCATTCCCGCCCCGGAAGATCACAGGGAGCCGCCGATGCTGGTCATGCTGTTGCTGTTTGCCGCGCTGCTGTTCGTGGCGACCGTCTACGTCGTCCGCATCTACAACGGGCTCATCGCCTTGCGCGAGAACGTGCGCAAGGCCTGGGCCAACATCGACGTGCTGCTCACACAGCGCCACGACGAGTTGCCGAAGCTGGTCGAGACCTGCAAGCGTTACATGCAGTACGAGCAGGAAACGCTGGAACGCGTGATGCAGGCACGCGCCGCGGTGTTCAAGGCGCAGGGTCGCGGGGACGTTGCCGCACTCGGCGTGGCTGAGGACCAGTTGCGCCAGGGTCTCGGCCGCCTGTTCGCGGTGGCCGAAAATTACCCGGAACTCAAGGCCGACAACAGCTTCCGCCACCTGCAGACGCGCATCTCGCAGCTGGAAGAAGCGATCGCGGACCGTCGCGAGCTCTACAACGAGTCGGTGAACCTCAACAATATCCGCATCCAGACCTTCCCCGACCTGATAGTCGCGCGGATGTTCGAGTTCAAGCCGGCGCAGCTGCTCGAGTTCACCGACGAACAGAAGCGCGACGTGGACCTGGGCAAGCTCTTTGGCTGAGAGTGACTTCTGGTTCTGGCTGCTGACGCTCGGCGTCGCCGTCGTGGCCGGCGGCGCAGCGGCGCTGCGCTGGCTCAAGATCGCGCGGCTCATCGAGGACACGCCGACGTCGCGCATCCGATCGGCGGCGCAGGGCTACGTCGAGCTCGCGGGCAACGGCTTGCCCCTGCCGGGCACGAAGAATCCCGCGCCGCTCACGCAACGGCCTTGCGTCTGGTGGAGCTACAAGATCTCGAAACGGACGGAGCGCGGCACGGGCAACAGCCGGCGCGAGGGCTGGCAGACGATTGCGTCGGGCACCTCGTCGATCGCTTTCCTGCTCGATGACGAAACCGGCCAGTGCATCGTGCAGCCCGACGGCGCCGAAGTCGTGCCGACCGAATCGACCACCTGGTATGGCGACGCACCCTGGCCCGCGTCGGGACCGGACCGGAAACTGTCGCTGACCGGGGGCCGCGGCTACCGCTACGTCGAGGACCGCATCTACGAGCACGAGCGTCTGTACGCTTTGGGCGATTTTCGCTCGACGGCATCGTCCGGCGAACTCGACCAGCAGGCGGAACTGGTCCAGGTACTGGCCGAATGGAAACAGGACCAGCCTGCCCTGCTGCAGCGCTTCGACCGGGACGGCGATGGCCGGATCGACATGGTCGAGTGGGAGGCCGCTCGGCAGGAGGCTCGACGTACGCTCACGGAGCGCAGCGCTGAGCGCCCGCCCCGGCAGAATTTCCACGTCTTGTGCCGTCCCGACGGCGACCGGCTGTTCCTGCTCGCCGCGCTGCCATCGGGCGACCTGACCCGCCGCTACCGCAGGCGGGCCGCCTTTGCTTTCTTCGGCTTCGTCGCCGCCGTGTATGCGCTCGGCTGGCTGCTGCAGGGCGCGTTCGGCTGAATCCAGGGCCGCCGCGTCGCTAGAATGGAGGGCATGGACAACCCCCTCCTGCACGACGCGACCCTGCCCGCCTTTCTTGCGATCCGCCCGGAACACATCGAACCAGCCATCCGGCAGGTGCTGGAAGAAAATCGGCACGGCTTGCAGGAACTGCTCGATGCTGGCGCCGAGGGCTGGGACGGCATCGTCGTTCCCATCGAACGCATGCAGCATCGGCTCGCGCGCACCTGGTCGCCCGTGGGTCACTTGAATGGCGTCGCGAACGGCGACGAACTGCGGGCGGCCTACAACACGTGCCTGCCGCTGCTCACCGCGTATCACACCGAGATCGCGCAGAACGCTGCACTGTGCGCCGCCTACCAGCGCATCAAGGACACGCAATACGCCGACCTGAAGCCGGAGCAGCGCAGGCTCATCGACAACGCGCTGCGTGACTTCCGTCTCTCGGGTGTCGCGCTCGCACCCGACCGCAAGCAGCGCTTCCGCGAACTCATGGAGCGCCTGTCGACGGCGCAGGCGAAGTTCGACGAGAACGTGCTCGACGCCACCAATGCCTGGACGCGCCAGGTCGAGGAGTCGGCCGAACTCGCCGGCCTGCCCGCCGCCGTCATCGCCCGTGCGCGTGCCGAAGCCGAAAAGAACGGCCGCAGCGGCTGGGTGTTCACGCTCGACGCACCGAATTACCAGGCGGTCCTGACGCATGCCGAAAACCGGCAGCTGCGCCAGGATTTCTACACGGCCTGGCTAACGCGCGCCTCCGAGCAGGGTCCGGCGCAGTGGGACAACACGGCGCTGATCGAAGAAATCCTCGCGCTGCGGCACGAGGCCGCGCAGCTCGCGGGTTTC
>JBAVIQ010000356.1:0-2261 GCA_049687035.1 Steroidobacteraceae bacterium | reverse complement strand
GCCGTGGCCACCGGCGCCGGCGGTGCGGCGGGTGCGTCCGCAGCCGCGGTCGCGGGCTGTTCGACGAACAACTGGTCGATGTTCAGCGTGCCATCAGGCAACGTCCAGACGTCGGCCTTGACGCCTTCGGCCGCGATCGTGCCCAGCGACACGGTGTTGGCCGGCATCGCGATCTTCGTGTCGCTGATGACGACCGTGGGCACGACGACGTAGTCCTGCTCGAGACCCCGCGCGCGCATGGTCAGGCCGTTCAACTGCATCTGCGGCAGACGCACGTCGAGACGCATCGGCTCGTTGAGCACGACACTGTACGAACCGCGCAGGTTCATCTCGCCCTGCGGGATGACGAAGGGCAGTTCGACGCCGGCCACTTCGAGCACACCGGGCACGTTCAGGCGGGTGACCGCGAGTTCGCCTGACGATGAGACCTGCGGTTCGAGCGCGAACTTGCCGTGCCACTCGAGCAATTCCGCGTTCTGCGTCTTGGCGGTGAGCCCGAAGGCGCCGCCTTCCGGCGTGGTCTTGAAGTTGTCGAGCTTGAAGTTGACAGGGGCCAACTGCCGTTCCAGGGGCGCGCGCCGGGTCAGGTCGGCGAACTGCAGGCGTCCGTCACCGAGTGCGAACTGCTGGATCCAGACCAGCGGCAGGGGCTCGTCCGGTTCCCCGTCGTCCGGCAGCGCGAGATCGGCAAGGTTGACCGAACCGTCGGGTCGGATGACGGCACTCGCCAGCGGTGCATCGAGCTGCACGTCCCTGAAGACGAACGCGCGCTGCCACAGCGACGACAGTTCGAAGTCGATGAAGAGCCGGCGGAACGCAAGCATCGGCTTGCCGTCGGTGTCGGGCAGCGACAGGTCCTTGATTTCAGCCTGCAGCTTGAACGGGTTGATCCTGATCTCGCCGAGCGACAGTTCCCGCCCGTACTTCTCGCGGACGAAATCGACGGCCTGGCTGCGCACGAGGCCGGGCGCGGCGTAGAAGCCGAGCGCGACGTACAGCCCGAATAGCAGCAGCGGGATGGCCAACACCCAGAAGATCTTCGACTTCAGGATGTTGCCCACGACTGCTTCTCGCTCATGTGTTCACTGCGGTGATCCTGCGGGCGGCGCGATGCGCAAATCGTCGCCGCACCACCCGAGGAATCCAGGACTCAGCGTTCGTCGCCGAGCCAGCGATAGAGATAACCGGCGACCACAGCGCCGATGAGCGGTGCCACCCAGAAGAGCCACAGTTGCGACAGCGCCCAGTCCTGCACGATCAACGCAGGACCCGTGCTGCGCGCAGGGTTCACCGAGGTGTTGGTGACCGGAATGCTGATCAGGTGGATCAGTGTGAGGCCCAGGCCGATCGCGATCGGCGCGAAGCCGGCAGGCGCGCGGCGATCGGTGGCGCCCAGGATGATCAGCAGGAACATCATGGTCATGACAACTTCGGTGGTGAAGCCGGCCGCCAGCGAGTAGCCGCCCGGGGAATGCTCACCGTAGCCGTTCGACGCGAGGCCACCGGCAAGATCGAATCCCGCCTTGCCCGATGCGATCGAGTACAGGACGAGCGCTCCCACGAAACCGCCGATGACCTGCGCGACGATGTACGGCAGGACTTCTCCCGTGGGGTGCCGACCGCCGGCCCAGAGGCCCACGGTGACCGCGGGGTTCAGGTGGCAGCCGGAAATGTGGCCGATGGCAAAAGCCATCGTCAGTACGGTCAGGCCGAACGCGAGCGACACGCCGGCCAAGCCGATGCCGACGTCCGGGAATGCCGCCGCGAGCACTGCGCTGCCGCAGCCCCCGAGTACGAGCCAGAACGTGCCGACGAATTCGGCGGCGAGTTTCTTGGACATGGGCATGCAAGTACTCCTGCGTGATTCTGCTTTTTGCTGTCTCGACCCGCGCCCGTGCCCGAGCCCGTGCCGACTTCCCCCACCGGGGGCACTCTAGCGACCAATGGCGGTCCGTCACAAGCGCAAACCGACTCGCCGTGGTTCAGGGAGGCGTTGGCCGCTTCGTTCAGCCGTCGGACTGGGCCCATGACCGGGCCGGGCCGCCCGCTAGTCCGGCAGGACCTTGCCCGGATTCATGATCCCGTGCGGATCGAGGGCCAGCTTGATCGACCGCATGGCCACGAGCGCGACCGGGTCTTTGTACTGCGCGAGCAGGTCGCGCTTGAGCTGGCCGATGCCGTGCTCGGCGCTGATGGATCCGCGGAACTCGCGCACGCAGGCATGCACGGCGTGACCGAGGGCCTCCTGCAGTGCCATGAAC
>JBAVIQ010000355.1:0-14603 GCA_049687035.1 Steroidobacteraceae bacterium | reverse complement strand
GATCCCGCTGGTGCTGGGACTGGCCACGGCGATCTTTGGCGTGGTCTTCGCCGCCGTGCAGACGGAAATGAAACGCCTGCTCGCCTATTCGTCGATCGAAAACATCGGCGTGCTGTTTACCGGCATCGGCCTGGCCATCGTCTTCAATGGCGTAGGCATGACGGAACTCGCGGCGCTCGCGCTGATCGCGGTTCTGTATCACTCGCTCAACCACGCTTTCATGAAGAGCCTGCTGTTCCTCGGCACCGGCGCGGTGCTGCACGCCACGGGCGAACGGAATCTCGGCCGGCTCGGCGGGCTCATACACCGCATGCCGTGGGCTGCCTGGCTGACGCTGGTGGGCGTTCTCGCGATCGCCGGCCTGCCGCCGCTGAACGGGTTCGTGTCCGAGTGGCTGCTGCTGCAGACCTTCCTGTTCTCGCACGAAGTGCCGCGACCGTTCGTGAACATGCTGCTGCCGTTGGGCGCCGCCATCGTGGCGCTCGCGGCTGCGCTGGCCGGCTACGTCATGGTGAAGTTCTTCGGGATCGTCTTCCTGGGGCAGCCCCGCGAAGCCTCGCTTGCCGTTGCGCACGACGTGGATGGATTCGAGAAGGCGGGTCTGGTCTGGCTGGCGATCGGGTGCGTGCTGCTCGGACTCATGCCCAACCAGGTGATTCACGCGCTTGGCGCAGCCACCGGGCAGCTGGTGGGCGCCGCACCGAACCTTGCCGGTCAGTCGTGGTGGATGCTGGCGCCGTTGACCGAGCGGGCAGTGTCGTACGCCCCATTGGTCCTGCTGGCGGTCATCGTCGCGGTGGTTGCGGCAACCTTCCTGATCGTGCGCCTCGTGTACCGTCGCCCCGTGCGTCGAGCCCCGGCCTGGGACTGCGGCTTCGGGCGGCTTGATCCGCGCATGCAGGACACGGCTGAAGGGTTTGGCCAGCCGATCCGCCACATCTTCGTTTCATTCTTCGAAATGGAACGTGAGTTGCCCTCCCCGCTCGATCATGCGCCACGCTATCGGGTCAAGGTCAGCGACCGGTTCTGGAAAGTGGTCTACCTGCCGATCGCCGGACTGTTGCAGCGGGCCGCAAACTCCGTGGCCTGGTTGCAGCAAGGCCGCATTTCGGTCTACCTGACGTACAGCTTCATCACCCTGCTGGTGCTGCTCGCGGTGATGCTGTGAGCACGGTCGCCTGGCTCACCCAGTTCCTGGAGGTGCTCGCAGCACTGATCCTTGCCCCGCTGTTCCTCGGCTGGGTCAACGCGTGCCGCGCCTGGCTGCAGAACCGGCGCGCACCGAGCCTGCTGCTCCCCTACCACGGCATTCGCAAGCTGTTCCACAAGGATGCCGTGATCGCGGCAGGCGCGTCTCCGCTGTTCCGCCTGGCACCGTATGTCGTGTTCGGCGCGATGGTTGCCGCAGCGGCGGTGATTCCCTCGATGGGCACGGGCCTGCCCTTCCGTTCCGCGGCCGACGCGATCGCGCTCGTGGGTCTCCTGGCGATCGCGCGTGTCTTCATGTCGCTCGCGGCGATGGACGTCGGTACCGCATTCGGCACGCTCGGCGCGCGGCGGGACATGATGATCGGTTTCCTCGCCGAGCCGGCGCTGCTGATGATCATCTTCGTTGCCTCGCTGATTTCTGCGACCACGGCCCTGCCGTTGATTGCGGAACGGCTCGCGGTCCAGGATCTCGCCCTGTACCCGAGCCTGGCGTTCACGGCCGTCGCATTTACCATGGTGCTGCTCGCGGAAAACGCCCGCATTCCAGTGGACAATCCGGCGACGCACCTCGAGCTCACCATGATCCACGAGGCGATGCTGCTCGAGTACTCGGCGCGGCATCTCGCGCTGATGGAGTGGGCCGCCGCCCTTAAGCTGTTCAATTACGCCTGCATCGGTTTCGCGCTGTTCGTGCCGTGGGGTGCGTCAATCGGCGAAACCGGCATCGGCGCGCTGGCCTGGTCGATCCCTGCGCTGCTGGCGAGACTTGCCGTCGCCGGCTTGTGGCTTGCGCTGCTCGAGACGGTTTCCGCCAAGTTCCGTGTGTTTCGCGCACCCGAGTTCATGGCCACCGCGTTCATGTTCGCAGTGCTGGGCCTGCTCGTGCACCTGCTGCTGGGGGCCTGAGGCATGCAGCACACGCCATTCGACCTGCAACTGCTCAACGCCTGCGCTGCGATCCTGTTGTTGCTGTCGTTCGCCATGCTCGCCCAGCGACGTATCGTGGCGCTCGTCAACCTGCTTGCGCTGCAGGGCGCCATGCTGTTCATCGCCACCCTGCTGCTGGCCTGGCGCACGGGTCAGAACCACCTGTACGTCTCGGCTGCGCTGACGCTTGGGCTCAAGGTCATTGCCTTGCCATGGCTGCTGCACGTGCTCATCCGGCGCCTGCAGGTGCAGTGGGACAGCGAGCCGCTGCTCAACGTGCCGGGCACCATGCTGATCGGGCTGGTGACCGTGGTGTTTGCCTTTGGCCTCGCCCAGCCGATCGCCCAGCTCGCGAGCACCGCGACACGTAATTCCCTGGGGATCGCGGTGGCCGTCATCCTGCTCGCGTTCATCACGATGATCACGCGCCGCAAGGCCATGTCGCAGGTGGTGGGGTTCCTGTCCATGGAGAACGGCTTGTTCTTCGGCGCCATGAGCGCCACCTACGGCATGCCGATGATCGTGGAGTTCGGCGTGGCCCTCGACGTGCTGGTCGCGATGCTGGTGCTCGGGGTGTTCTTCTTCCAGATTCGTGAGCAGTTCGACAGCCTCGACCTGCAAAACCTGGAGTCGCTCAAGGAGGAACAGTAGGTGGAGTTTGCAGTGCTCCTGCTCACGCCGTTCCTCGGGGCGCTACTGCTCGCCGTATGGGGCGCGCGTCCGCGTGCCGCCGAGATCAATATCGCACTGAGCTTCGGCACCTTCCTCGCGGCAGTGGCGGTCACCGTGCGGGTGATCAACGAGGGCAACCTGACGGCGGCGAACGAGCAGTTCTTCCTGGACCCGTTCAACGTGTTCCTCGTGACGCTGACCGCCTTCGTCGGCCTGACGACGGCGATCTTCTCGCGGCCGTACATGCGGATCGAGACCGAGCACGGACGCCTGAGCCAGGGGCGGCTGCGGCTCTATCACTCGATGTACCAGCTCTTCATGACGATGATGCTGGTGGCGCTCACGACCAACAACATGGGCCTGCTCTGGGTGGCGCTCGAGGCAGCGACGCTGTCGACCGTGTTGCTGGTGACGCTGTACCGGACGCCGGCGAGCCTCGAGGCAGGCTGGAAGTACTTCATCCTGTGTGGTGTCGGCATCGCACAGGCACTGTTCGGTACGATCCTGCTGTATTTCGCCGCAGAGAAGGTTCTAGGCGCCGAAGGTGTCAGCGCCCTGCTGTGGACGCACCTGGCGGCCGTGAAAGGCGATCTCGAGCCCACGGTGCTCGGGCTGGCTTTTGCTTTCCTGCTCGTGGGATACGGCACCAAGGTCGGGCTTGCGCCCCTGCACAACTGGTTGCCGGATGCGCATGCGGAAGGCCCGACGCCGGTGTCCGCCGTGCTGTCGGGCCTGCTGCTCAACGTTGCGATGTACGCGGTGGTGCGCTGCAAGATCCTGGTGGAGGGAGCGCTGCAGTCGTCGTTGCCGTCGAAGATCCTCATGGTCTTCGGGCTGCTCTCCGTCGTACTGTCCGCCTTGTTCCTCTGGCGACAGCGCGACATCAAGCGGTTGTTCGCCTACTCGTCGATCGAGCACATGGGCATCATCGCCTTCGCCTTCGGGATGGGCGGAGCCGTCGCCAACTTTGCCGCCCTGCTGCACATGACCGTCCACTCGCTGACCAAGTCGGCGATCTTTTTCGCGGTGGGCCACGCGGCCCAGAAGACCGGTTCGCAGAAGATCGAAGACATCCGCGGACTGCTGGCGCTCAATCCAACGATCGGCTGGGGCCTCATGCTCGGCTCGATTGCGATCCTCGGGTTCCCGCCTTTCGGCGTGTTCGCCAGCGAGTTCCTGATCCTGACCACCGCGATGAAGCAGGAGCCGTGGGCCACCCCGATCCTGCTGCTGGCCCTGGGCGTGGCATTCGCGGCGATCTTCAGTCGCGTGCAATCGATGGTGCTCGGTCAATCGACGGGGCGACGCTTGCCGCATCAGCCTGCCCTGCTGCCGGTGTTCGCGCACCTGGCGCTGGTGCTGCTCCTCGGCCTGTACATCCCTCCTTACCTGGCCGAATGGTATCGAGCCGCCGCCAGCATGATCGTCGGGCAATGACGTGAGCCTCTCTCGCTGGATGACTCGGGCAACGTCGACTCATGCTGGAGCGGCCGTCTCACAACTCGTGGTCGACCCGGTCGAGTGGCGTGACCTGGCGCAGGACATTGCAGCCGCCGGTGGACGATTGCTCTCGCTCTGGGGCACGAATCGGGTCGGACAGTGCGACACGCTGCATGCGGTGGCCATCGCACCGCCGCGCATCCTTGCAGTGACCATTCCGCTTGCCAATGGCTCCCGGGTCTATCCCGGCGTCGAAGACGTGTTCCCATCAGCGAACCGCATGCAGCGGGCAGTGTTCGATCTCTGCGGCCTGCGTTCGACCGACCGGGACACCCGGCCGTGGCTGCGCCATGCGGCCTGGCCCGACCACACGTTCCCGTTGGCGACCGACCCGATGCCCTCGCCGCCCCAATCGCCGCTCGAAGATTACAAGTTCGTGCGGGTCGAGGGCGATGGCGTCCATGAGATTCCCGTCGGCCCGGTGCACGCCGGCATCATCGAGCCCGGCCACTTCCGCTTTTCCGTAGTGGGTGAAAAGGTGCTGCGGCTCGAGGAACGCCTGGGTTACGTGCACAAGGGCATCGAGCGACGCTTCACCGAACTGCCGCTCCTCGACGGACATCGCCTCGCGGCGCGAGTGTCCGGTGATTCGGGCGTCGCCTATGCATGGGCCTATTGCCAGGCACTCGAACACATGACGGGGACCGCGGTGCCACGGCGAGCGTCGTGGTTGCGGGCGCTGGCGCTGGAACTCGAGCGCATCGCCAATCACCTCGGCGACCTCGGCGCGCTCGGCAATGATGCCGGTTTCGCCTTCGGGCTCGCGCAGTTCTCACGCCTGAAGGAGCACCTGCTGCGTGCAACCGAGCAGGCGCTTGGACGACGCTACCTGCTCGACTTCGTCGTGCCGGGCGGCACGCGCCACGACCTCGCTCCGGCCGCTACCGCAGCGCTCGAGGAGTGCATGGTCCAACTCGTCACTGAAGCCAATGTCCTGCGTGGCATCTATGAGGAACACACCGGCCTGCGAGACCGTTTCGCCGACGCGGGCACGGTGCTGCCCGAACTCGCGAACTGGCTCGGGCTCGTCGGCCTCGCAGGGCGTGCCAGCGGCCAGGAACTCGACCTGCGTGTCGATGCGACGTACGCGCCCTACGACGAACTCAGCGTGGTCCGGTGCGTCCAGCGGGATGGCGACGTGCTCGCACGAGTCACCATCCGTTTCGACGAACTCGTCGAGTCCGTGCGCATTGTGCGGCGAATCTTGGGTGCGCTGCCGTCCGGCGAGTATGCGATCGACGTTACCGTACCAATGACAGGAGCAGTCGGAGTCGGGCTGATCGAGGCGTGGCGCGGCCCCGTGGTCGTGGGCCTGGAAGCGGGAGCGGATGGGAGCATCCTGCGCTGTCATCCGCAGGACCCGTCCTGGCACAACTGGCCCGCGCTCGAGCACGCGATCATCGGCAACATCGTTCCCGACTTTCCGCTCATCAACAAGTCGTTCAATCTGTCCTACAGCGGTCACGACCTCTGATCCACGCCCATGCTCAAGACCCTGCAACAGATATTGAAGACAGGCATCGTCACGGAAGCTCCACCGGCTCCGGCTGACGAACTGCGCGTGCGCGAGGCGCTGGAATCGCGCGTCCGCGAAGTGCTCGGTCGCGCGCTGTGCATCCGCGCAGTCGATGCGGGCTCGTGCAACGGTTGCGAACTCGAGATCCATGCGCTGGCAAACCCGATCTACAGCATCGAGTCGCTCGGCATCCGTTTCGTTGCCAGTCCGCGTCATGCGGACCTGCTGCTGGTCACAGGCCCGGTGTCGCGCCACATGGAGGTTGCGCTCCGTCGCACGTACGACGCCACCCCCGACCCCAAGCTGGTGGTCGCCGTCGGTGATTGCGGCGCCTGCGGCGGAATCTTCGGCAGCGGCTATGCCAGCTGCGGCGCTGTCTCGAACGTGATTCCGGTCGATGTCGTGGTACCGGGATGCCCGCCGTCCCCGACGCGAATCCTGGCCGGCATTCTTGCCGCCATCTCGAAGTCGTCCGCCGACCCTGCCTGAGGTCAGGCGCGAGGCGCGCGATAGCAGGGTCCTGGAGCGAGGCCGATCAGTGTGTCGCACGACCAGCCGAGGCCCTTGCCCACAGTAGCGAGGTTCAAATGAACCCCGCCTGCGGCTGGAGCCGAGCCAATACTGGCTGTCACTTCCCAGGTTCGTCCCGCACCTGCTCCGACATCGCCGCCGCCGTGCCTCGAAAGCCGCCCGGGATGACGATCCCCGACTCCTGCGTGGCGATCCAGAAACGGAGTTCGGACAGCAGGTCCGGAGCCGCCATCCAGGAATCGAGGACGGCCTGGGCCTCGGCTTCGCTCAACGGCGACCTGCATTCGAGCAGCGTCTCGAGCTGGACCCCGGTAGAACGCGAGCACGATCTGCCAGCGCGAGCCCTGGCTGAGCTTTCCTTGGCCGTCCAGCTCTGCTCCTGGGCGTGCCTGATGACTTTGCGCAATGACATCGTTCAGCCGCGCGCCGGCAGCGGGCACTGCATTCGGGTGTTCATGGGCACCGTCCCCGTTGGTATTGTTCGACGGTCCGGCTAGCACACGGTGCCCGACGCACCGCTTCAGGAGGGAAGACATGCCGCGAATCGATTTGCAGACCGCACCGTCAGGCTCGGGATCGAGCTATCCGTCACCGTTCGATGAGCCCTGTCGCGGCCGCAGCTGGCACCGGCTTGGAGTCGCAGCCGGACTGACACACCTGGGCCTGAATCTGGTCAGGCTCACCCCCGGCGCCTGGTCGAGCCAGCGGCACTGGCACACGCACGAGGACGAATTCGTCTACGTGCTGTCGGGCGAACTGGTGCTGGTGACGGACGAAGGCGAAGAGGTGCTGGTGGCTGGCGACAGCGCGGGCTTTGCGGCCGGCGTGCGCAATGGGCATTGCTTGCAGAACCGGTCGCAAGCGGACGCCACGTTCCTGGTCGCTGGCAACCGCAGCAACGAAGACGGCGGCGAATACTCAGACATCGACATGGCCTTCAAGGCCGGGCGCTACACGGGCGGTGGCGGCTACTTTCACAAGGATGGGAGTCCTTACTGATTGCAGTGTTGCCGCCGGGAATCAGGACCCACTCCGGCTACCTGTCAGCCGGGCAGCGGGTGGGCGAAAGCATGATTGAACGGCGTGGCCAGTGGCCGCGTCACGAGGCCTGGCGGGGCGGCACATACGATGGGAATCGCATTGATGACCGTGCCGGCGACTGCAATCTGCTCGGCCGACGTCGGTGACGTGTCCCCTGCCCGCTTCTCCATTTCTAGCGAGATGCGCACGCCGGGTTGTCCCTGCACGTGGATTCGCCACAGCGGTGGATGCGGGTCGTCGAGGTGCGCCGTCTCCATGTACCAGTGAATGGACATGGTGAGACGCGGCGAGCCATTGACGATTCCATGCCACCGCCAGTTGAAGTGACTGACGCGGCCCTGCGGTATCACTCCGGCGCCGATCTGCAGGTCCGTCGACGCCGGGAAAACCCGGTGCTCGGTAGCCACGCGCTCGAGCGGCATTCCCAGGCGCTCTGCCATGGTGGACAGGACTTCCGCATACATCCCATTGAGCGACGACGACGGGCCCCAGGCCGGATCGTTCGGGTTGACGCGGTCCGGGTCAGTGCCGAAGCCGAGAACCTTGAAAACGTAGTCCGGGCTGCGCACGCCGCGACAATCTACGCTCTCGATGACCTCGATGTGATCGACTTCCGTGCACACGCCCGTCGCCACGACGGCAAGTTGCTCGCCGGCATAGCCCGGATTCAGGCCCGCGCCGATCAGCGACGTCCCGCCCTTCCTGCAGGCTGCTTCCAGCGCCGCAACGCGCTCGCCGCCCCAATGCTGCGGCCGGCTGTAGCCATTGATGCTGATCACGTTCTTGCCGGCAGCCAGCAGGCGCAGGATGTCCGCATCGTGTGAGCCGTAGGGCGGCGCGAGCCGTGCGGCATGGATGACGACGTCCGCGTCCAGCGCGAGGATTTCATCGACGTTGCGCGTCGTGAGGACGCCTGTGGGTTCACGTCGTGCGATGGTCCCGGCGTCCTTGCCTTCCTTGTCGGAACCATAGACGTACACGCCAACGAGTTCCATCGCCGGATGATCGATCACCGCGCGCAGGCAGTTCCTGCCCATGCCGCCGGTGGCCCACTGGATCACTCTGTACTTCTTCATGGTCGCTCCGTCCGGCCGGGTTCAGGCGAGTGCTCCGCATCCGCCAGATCGAGCGGTGACAGCGATGCAAGGAACACGCGATCGGTTTGCCGATCCGCTCCGACCACGTAGTGAGTGCAACCGATCTCGTCGAATCCAGCCTTGCGATAGAAGGCCATGGCGCGCGCGTTGCGTTCCCAGACACCGAGCCACGCATACCGACCTCCGAGTTCGCGCGCCGCATCGAGTGCGCGCTGCATCAGTCGCAGCGTGAGTTCCGTCCCGCGCATCGAGCGGTCCGCGTAGAAGCGTTGCAGTTCGACCGCTGCGGGCAGCGTGACGCAAGCTGGTGGCGCTTCATTCCAACGGACCTGCGCGTACGCGACGATCCGTGAGTCCTGCAACGCCAGCAGCGTTATCACCGCCGGGTCCACGAGTTCACGCGCTTGCAGGTCGGGTCCGTAGGTTGCCGCGAGGTGGGCCTGCATGTCGTCCGCACCTGTGTCGTCACCGAAGGCTTCGGCAAACGTTCGTGCGGCAAACGCTGCGAGTCCTGCCGCATCGCTGGCCGCGCCGCGCCGGATCACTACGTCGGACATCGCTCGAATCGACAAATTGATCGCCCCTGGGCCCTGTCGATGCCCGATCAGGTCGCCAGCGCAGCCTCTCGCGCACGCTTTGCGCGTCCGTAATCGCGCAGCGCTTCGGCAGCGGCCTTCTCGTTGCCCAGGGCCTTGTACGCCCAGTGGAGCACGTCGAACGGGCCTTCGTACAGCCCGGGTGGATGCCGGAAGCTGATGCGCTCGAACTGCGCGCCACGGCCCTGGAACAGCCCGTTGGCGATGGCCATGTGCGACCAGGCAATGGCATCGTCATAGCGCTTGGCCTTGAAGGCAGCGAATCCCGCGAGCCAGGCCAGTTCCGCCGTGGCGGGCCGAATGGCCAGGCCCGCGGCACAGAACTGCACGGCGTCGAGCCAACGGAGCAGGCTGCAGCAGCATTCGGCGGCGCCGTAGCACGCCCACGCCCCTTCTTCTTCCCAGCCGCGCAGTTCGGCACAGGTGCGGAACGCCTCGATCGCAGCCGCGAACTCGCCGAGGTTCTTGTGCGATGCGCCGAGGTAGTAGAACCAGCGTGCCTGCTTCGCATGTTGCTTCGTGAAGCGCTTGAGGATCGCCACGTCGCGCTCGAACTTGCGACGGATGCCTGCGGGGTCCTTCGGCAGTTCGTGGAAACGGACACCGCGCAGGCTCAGCGTCTCGGCCGTCGTGCGTCCCATGAGACATTCGTGCGTCGGGCCTTCCCATCGCACCTTGGCGGGCACGCGCACGATGCGCTCTTTCGAGTAGCTGCCGACGTCGTCGAGGACCATGCAGACCTGCGCCTGCGTGCGAGCCAGGGCGCGCGCGAGGTCGAAGTCCCGGTCGAACAGTAGCCGCTCGTCCGTGTCGAGCGTCACTGCCCAGGTTGCGCCCGCCTCTGCCGCGGCATCGAGTGCGAAATTTCTCGCCGCCGCGAAATCGTTCTTCCAGGGAAACTCGCGCAACAAGAGCTTGTCGCCCGCAACCCGGCGCGCGACTTCGACGGTGTCGTCCTTCGCCCCCGTGTCGATCACGATGCAGCGGTCGACCTGCGCCAGCACGGAAGCGAGCGCGTCGCCGATGATGTCGGCATTGCTGCCCGTCAGTGTCGTGGAAACGATCATTGCGGCGGATCACCCGTACGCCTGGCCAGGCCCCAGTTTGCCCCGCAGCACGCCGACGGCAAGTCCGTATTTCCTGCGCCGCGTTACAGCGTCTGCATGTCGACGACGAAACGGTAGCGGACGTCGCCCTGTTCCATGCGTTCGAAGGCGGCGTTGATCTGCGGCATCGTCGTCATCTCGCACTCGGCGACGATGCCCTTCTGTGCGCAGAAATCCAGCAGTTCCTGCGTCTCGGCGATGCCGCCGATGGCCGAACCGGAGAGCGTCTTGCGTCCGCCGATGAGCAGGCGGCTGCTGAACGCAGGAATCGTGTCGATGACCCCGACCAGCACCAGTGCGCCGTGGGTGCGGACGAGCCGCAGGTACGGGTCGAGTTCGTGCACCACGGGAATCGTGTCGAGGACGAAGTCGAACGTGCCTGTCGCACGCTTCATCGCGTCGGGGTCTGACGAAAGCAGCACGTGGTGCGCGCCAAGTGCCTTCGCCTCGTCGGCCTTGGCCGCGGAACGCGTGAGCACCGTCACTTCAGCACCCATTGCGTTCGCAAGTTTCACGCCCATGTGACCGAGGCCGCCGAGCCCCGCCACCGCCACCTTCGAACCCGGCCCCACCTGCCAGTGCCGCAGCGGTGAATAGGTGGTGATGCCGGCGCAGAGCAGCGGCGCCGCACGCGCAGGGTCGAGACCATCCGGCATGCGCAGCACGAACTCTTCGCGCACGACGATGTGCGACGAATAGCCGCCGAACGTGATTTCACCCGTCTGGCGATCCTTGCTGTTGTAGGTGAGCGTGGAGCCCTTCTGGCAGAACACTTCGCGGCCTGCCTTGCACTCGCTGCATTCTCTGCAGCTGTCGACCAGGCAGCCAACCGCCACCCAGTCGCCCGCCTTGTAGCGCTTCACTGACGGGCCGACGGCCGCGACCTGCCCAACGATTTCGTGACCGGGGAGGCAGGGATAAACCGTGTTGCGCCAGTCGTTGCGCGCCTGGTGCAAATCGGAGTGGCAGACCCCGCAATACCGGATGTCGATCCGCACGTCATTGTCGCGCAGGGCCCGCCGCGTGAAGGCATGGGGAGCCAGTGGGCTCCCGGCAGCGGCTGCCGCATAGCCACGGCAAGGGGTCGATTCAGCGGTCGCTTTGGTCATTGGGTGTCCTGCGGAGCGTGGCCATCTGTCCCGATTATAGACAGGCGCACGGCCGGCACCCGATGCATGGGCATTACCTGTCGCAGCTGCGTTACGATTTCGGCTCCGCCCGCCCTGCTGGATTCCGCATGAACCTGATTCGTCGCTCACTCCTGCTCGCCTTCGTCGCCGCGCTGTCCGCTTGCGCTGTCACCCCAGCGCCGCAACCAGCAACGGCACCGACGGCCGCGTCGACGGGCCTGGGCGGCACCGTTGCGATGCCCGACTCCTTCAGCGCCGACGTCGCCGCGGACATCCTCGCGGCGGGAGGCAATGCCGTGGATGCCGCCGTGGCAGGCGCCATGGTATTGGCCGTGACGTACCCGGAAGCCGGCAATCTCGGCGGTGGCGGCTTCATGCTGACCTACGTCGACGGTGCCGCGCAGTTCCTGGACTATCGCGAGACGGCGCCCGCGGCCGCGTCGCGCGACATGTATCTCGATGCCAGGGGCAACGTGATCGAGGGCCTGAGCCTGACCGGTCACCGTGCCGTCGGCGTCCCCGGCACCGTGGCAGGCCTTTGGGAAGCGCACCAGCGCTACGGCCGATTGCCATGGCGGGACGTGATCGAGCCTGCAGTGCAGCTGGCGGACCGTGGCTTCCCGGTACCGTCGCTGCTCGCCGAGCGGACCGAGGCCGAACGGCCCCGTTTCGCGAACACCAATTTCGCACGGTACTTCGGCGCTCTGCGCAGCGGTGAGTCGTGGCGGCAGCCCGAACTCGCCGCGACGCTGAAACGCATCCAGAACTCCGGTCCCGCCGGCTTTTACCAGGGCGAGACGGCCGAGCTGATCGCACTGGAGATGCAGCGCGGCGGCGGGTTGGTCACGCCGCAGGACCTGCGCACGTATCGCGCGGTGTGGCGTGAACCGCTGCGCAGCACGTGGCGCGACCAGACCCTGCTGTCGTCACCGCCGCCGAGTTCCGGCGGCTTTGCCCTGCTGCAGTTCCTCGGGATGAAGGATGCGCGAGCTGCCGACTTCGCAGGCGTGGCGCACAACTCGCCGCAGTACGTGCACCTGGTGGCGGAGATCGCCAAGCGCGTCTATGCCGATCGCGCCGAATATGCAGGCGACGCCGATTTCGTCGACGTGCCGCTCGACCGGCTGGTGGATCCCAGTTACATCCGCGAGCGCGCCGCCGGCGTGAACCCCAGTGCGATTTCGCCCGCACAAAGCGTTGGCCCGGGCCTCGCCGAACCGCGCCACACGACGCACTACTCGATCGTCGATCGCTGGGGCAACGCCGTCGCCAACACTTACACGCTGAATTCAGATTTCGGCAGCGGCGTGGTCGTACCCGGTGCCGGCTTCCTGCTCAACAACGAGATGGACGACTTCAGCGCCAAAGCGGGCGTGCCGAACGTGTACGGCCTGCTCGGCGGCGACGCGAACGCGATCCAGCCCGGCAAGCGCATGTTGTCGTCGATGTCGCCGACGATGCTGCTCGACCCCGCCGGCAAGGTATCGATGGTCGTGGGCTCGATGGGCGGCTCGACGATCATCACCGGTGTCTTCCAGGTCCTGGTCGACGTCGTCGACTTCCGCATGACGGCACAGCAGTCGGTGTCGGAGCCGCGGTTTCATCACCAGGGAGTGCCGTCCGATCTCGTTACGTACGATGGCGCATTTCCGCCCGCCATCCTCGATGCGTTGCGGCAGCGGGGTTACAAGGTGGAACCGCACGAATGGCCGCTCGGGGACGTGCAGCTCATCGTGCGCACCCAGGCAGGCTGGGATGCGGCGTCCGACCCGCGCGGCCGCGGCGAGGTGCGCTCAATACCGTGAACCGCACGGCACTTTCGCTGCAGGCAGGCTGTTACTCTTATCCATGTTGCGGATCTAATACATTGGTGTATATTCACGCTGTAGGCGGCTGATTCTGCACGGTTTTTACATATCACGTCGATTTGTAAGTCGTTTATTAAGAATAAGCTGCAATAGCTTGAAAAATAAAAGTTTTTATTAGTCAGGGGCGTGCGATGACAGCACATTCGGACGACTTTCATGGGGCGCTGCAGGTGCTCGTTGGCACAGGTGCAGTGAAGCAGCGACTGGTCGATGCCTACCGGCGCCACCTCGCCTCGCTGCGAGAGGAGGACCTGCCCGAAGCGGTCCGCGACCGCTTCGCTGCGCTCAGGACATCGATGCATGAAGCGCCTGCCGCTGGCGGCATGACTGCTCCCGAAGCCTCCGCGCGCAAGATGTCCGAAAAGGACGCGGCGGAACACGCAGCTGCAATCCTGGAGATGTTCGCGGTGCTGTCGGCGCTGAATGAAAGCGAAAGCGCGCCACGCCTGCGCATCGTCGCGAGCGACGAAGACGACACACTCACCCACGACCTGTTCGAAGTTCCGGCCTTCCTCAGTCGAGCTTGAATTCGATCGTGTCGAAACGAGTCGTTTCTTCGTGACGCGCTTCCCGCTTGATCGCATCGATCAGCTGGCGCTGGTCCCAGGGCACTACGTCGTCTGCTAGCTCCTGCACCGCAGGGGCAATCGTGTCCGTGCCGCCGAACGGCTCCAGCACGATGATCGGCTTGTCGAACGCCTTGGCGCAGTGCATCTGGAACTCGACCCAGTCCACGTTCCTGCGGTAAAGCGCAGCCGGCACGATCACCACCTCTGCCTCGACGATCTGGCTGCGCAACGAATTGCGCAACGCCTCCTTGTCGCCCGACGGACGTGCATCCGGCGTACTGGTGTTGCGATAGTAGAAGTTGGGGCTGCTTTCGACGTACTCGAAGATCCGGTGATAATCCTCGTCCTCCACCCATACGTGGCAGACGAACAGCCGGACCGGGTTCTTCTGGGTGATGCTGCTCACAGAGCCTCCGTCGACATCCTTGCTACCGGACTTGCCGCAATAGTCTAGCCTAGAGCAATCGGTTCCGGTTCACCGCCCAGACCCGTAGAATTGAGGTCTGATGCGCTTTCTGCTTTATAACATCCGCTACGCTACGGGCACCGGCGCGGCCTTCCACCTCCCGATCCCGGGCGCGGGCTACCTCCGCAGCGATAAACGCGTGCTGGCCGGCATCACCCGCTTCATCAAGGGCCAGGACCCGGACATCGTCGGCCTGATCGAGGTCGACACGGGTTCGATCCGCACCGGCAAGGTCAACCAGGCCGAAGTCATCGCCGCCTCGCTCGGACACTATTCGATCTACCAGTGCAAGTACGGCGCGAATTCGTTCAACCCGTTCGTGCCGATCCTGAACAAGCAGTCGAATGCGTTCCTCGCGGCGCCGCGGGTCGAGGG